>CALMIS010000236.1 GCA_937864185.1 uncultured Chloroflexota bacterium | reverse complement strand
GCCTGGGCCTGGTCACTCAGGCTGTCTATCCCAATCTCGGTGATCCAGATGGGTAAGTTTGTGACCGCCCGATAGGCCTTGATCAGATCGCCCACGTAGCCCGTGCCCCAGTTGGGGTCCGGCCAATCGGGGGTGGGGCGGCGGGTGTAGGGATGCAGGGCGATGGCATCCGCGGGGAAACGCCCCTCCACGGATTGGGCCACGGAGGCCAACCAGTCGGGCTGCCCGGAAACCAGCCCGGCCGAAATGACCTTGATTTCCGGGTCAACCGTCTTAATGGCTTGGCAGGTTTCATTGAGAAGCCGGCCGTAAACGGCTGGGGATAGCGTGGAATTTGAATTATCTGGCTGTTCCGTCAGGTCGGGCGCATTCCAGATCTGGAAGGCGGGCCGACCTGGGGCCAGGGCTTCGGCCAGTTTAGCCGCTCGCCCGGCAAAGCGCTGGATGAAGCGATCCCAGGCGGAGGGCTCGGCCTCACTCGCCGGTTGGGCCGGGAAGCTTTCCGCGGTCAGGACAACCAGCACCCCAATCTGGGCCTGAGCCAGAGCCGCTACCTTTTGCCGGTAGAAGCGAGCCACCGCCCGCTTGGGCCGGCTGCCGGTAGAAAAATCTTTGTAGGTAAAGCGAACGGCGTCGACGCCGAGAGCGTGAAGTTTATCGGCTGTTGGGTCACCTTGCGGGTTTCTAGGATCGATGTTAAGGCCAAGAATCATTCACTCCTCCTCCAAAGACTGAGTCACCAAAGTCTATCACAATTATATCATCCTGACTAGAGATGTTCATCGCAAACTTGATCTGTTTTGTTGAAGAACGGCGCTGGTTTATCGCAGCCGTCTTTTTTGGGCTATAGACAAAACCCCCGAGCAGCAACCTGCTCGGGGGTTCATTATTCACTCGGGCGGACCTCTAAAAGAAAGCCGTGTTTCCAGCCAATCAGGCGTATGTTTCCACCGGCACGCAAGCGCAAAAGATATGGCGATCGCCGTAGACGTTGTCGATGCGGGAGACAAAGGGCCAAAATTTCGACTCACGCAGCCAGGCGGCCGGGTAGGCGGCCTGCTCGCGGCTGTAAGGCCGATCCCAAGCGTCCGAGGCGATGACTTCGGCGGTGTGAGGGGCGTGTTTGAGCGGGTTGTTCTCGGGGTCCAGGCGCCCCTCTTGCACCGCCCGGATCTCCTCCCGGATGGCGATCATGGCCTCGCAGAAGCGATCCAGTTCGGCCAGCGATTCGCTCTCGGTTGGCTCGATCATCAGGGTGCCGGCCACCGGCCAGGACATCGTCGGGGCGTGGAAGCCAAAGTCCATCAACCGCTTGGCCACATCCTCAACACTGATGCCGCTTTCGTGTTGCAGGTGGCGCAGATCGATGATGCATTCGTGGGCCACCCGCCCGTTCTCACCTTTGTAGAGCACCGGGTAGTAAGGCTCCAGCCGGGCGGCGACATAGTTGGCGTTGAGGATGGCCACTTCGGTGGCCCGGGTTAGCCCGGCCGCGCCCATCATAGCGATGTAGGCGTAAGGAATCGGCAGGATGGCGGCGCTGCCCCACGGCGCGGCCGAGATCATGCCCAGACTCTGCGTCCCGCCGACACCGGGGACGACCGTGCTGCCTGGCAAGAACGGCCTCAGGTGAGCGGCCACCCCGATCGGCCCCACGCCGGGCCCGCCGCCGCCGTGCGGAATGCAGAAAGTTTTGTGTAGGTTCAAGTGGCAGACATCGGCCCCAATCTGAGCGGGGCTGCTCAGCCCGACCAGCGCATTCATATTGGCTCCATCCATGTAAACTTGTCCGCCGCAGTCGTGGACAATCTGGCAGACTTCCCGGATGCGGGCCTCAAAGACGCCGTGGGTCGAGGGGTAGGTAATCATTAAAGCGGCCAATTGCGCGCGATGCTGCTCCGCCTTGGCCCGGAGATCCGCGACATCGACATTGCCGTGATCGTCACACTTGACCACAACCACCTCCATGCCGGCCATCACCGCGCTGGCCGGATTGGTGCCGTGCGCCGAACTCGGAATCAGACAGATGGTCCGCTGGGTGTCGCCGTTGGCCCGGTGATAGCTCCGGATCGTCAGCAGCCCGGCATACTCACCCTGCGAGCCGGCGTTAGGCTGGAGCGAGACGGCGGCAAAGCCCGTAATTTCGGCCAGCCAACTTTCCAGCCGTTCGAACAGCAACCGATACCCCTCAGCCTGGTTGAGCGGGGCAAAGGGGTGAAGATTGGCGAATTCAGGCCAAGTGATCGGGAACATCTCAGTGGTGGCGTTGAGCTTCATGGTACAGGAACCAAGCGGGATCATCGAGTGGGTCAAGGACAAATCGCGGCCCTGCAACTGGTGAATGTAGCGCAGCAGTTCGGTCTCGGAGCGATAGCGATGGAAAACCGGGTGGGTCAGAAAATCGCTGCTGCGACGGAACGGCTCGGCATAGTCCAGCTCGACCGCAGCCGCCCGGGCCTGGAGATCGATCTGCTCTGGCGCCGCGCCAAAGATGGCCAGTAGATCGAGCAGATCTTCGGGCGTGGTCGCCTCATCCAGCGAGATGCCGACCGCGCCATCGTCATAGAGGCGCAAATTGATCTCGCGGGCCAGGGCCTCAGCGACGAGGGTGGCCTGAGTACGCGGTCCGGCGCTGATTTTGAGGGTATCAAAGACGGGCGCGTCACCGAGGGTGTAACCCAACTGCCGCAACTCCGCGCCCAGGAGGCCGGTCAGCAAGCGAACCCGCTGGGCGAGGCGGGTCAGTCCTTCCGGACCGTGGTAGACCGCATACATTGAGGCCATTACCGCCAGCAGCACTTGAGCCGTGCAGATATTGCTGGTGGCCTTATCGCGGCGGATATGCTGTTCGCGGGTTTGGAGCGTTAGCCGGAGGGCCGGCTTCCCGGTGGCATCTTTCGAGACGCCGACCAGGCGACCCGGCATCAGCCGCTTGTACTCGTCCTTGGTGGCCATGAAGGCGGCGTGCGGCCCGCCGTAGCCCATCGGCACGCCCAAGCGCTGGCTGTTGCCCACGACCACATCCGCCCCAAACTCGCCGGGCGGACGGAGCAAGGTCAAGGCCAACAAATCGGTGGCGACCACGACCAAAGCCCCGGCGGCGTGCGCTTTCTGACAGAACGGCTCATAATCGAGGATTGCGCCGTCGGTGGTGGGGTATTGGAGCAGCACGCCAAAGGTCTCTTTTTCAAAGCCGTACTGCGCATAGTCACCAACTACGATTTCAATGTCCAGCGGCTCGGCTCGGGATTGGATTAAGCCAATGGTTTGCGGGTGGCAGCGGTCGGAGACAAAAAAGGTATTGGCTGTCGAGTGGCGGGGCATAGCTCGCTGGCAGAGGGTCATCGCCTCCGCGGCCGCCGTTCCCTCGTCCAGGAGGGAGGCATTGGCGATCTCCATGCCGGTCAAATCGACGACCATTGTTTGGAAGTTGAGGAGGGCTTCTAACCGGCCCTGGGCGATTTCGGCCTGGTAAGGTGTGTATTGGGTGTACCAGCCCGGATTCTCCAAAATGTTGCGCTGGATGACGGCCGGGACCAGGCAGTTGGCGTAGCCCATACCGATAAAGGAGCGATAAACCTTGTTTTTGTGCGCCAGCTGGCGCAAATCGGCCAGCACTTCCGACTCGCTGTGGGGGGCGGGCAGGTCAAGGGGCCGCTCAAGCCGGATACTCTCCGGCACCGTTTGGTCGATCAGGTCGGCCAGCGTATCGAGGCCCAGCACTTCCAGCATCCGCTCGATTTCCAGCTCGCGCGGGCCGAGATGGCGCGGGGCAAAGGTGTCCAGCCGGCCCAGCAGAGCGACGGGCGAGGCAGAAGGCGCCCGGCTGGCCCCGGTGCTGTTGTTGGTTTTAATCTCACTAGCCACTGTTAAATCATTCATGGGCATCTCCGAATCATCAATAATAAAACATAAGAATAGGCGCTAAGAGAGAAGTCGGCTTCTCCCTTAGCTTTGTTTTAGGCTTCCGCCTCAACCACTTTTTCGTAATCAGCCCCCGACAGCAGGTCATCCCATTGACCGGGCGTCGTCGGTCTAAATTTAATCATCCAGCCCCCACCGTAAGGCTCGCTGTTGACCAACTCCGGTTCATCTTCCAGGATGGCGTTGACTTCTACAATCTCGCCGTCCATGGGCATGTAGAGATCGCTAGCCGCCTTAACCGACTCGACCACACCAAAGATGTCGCCTTTGCTCAGCGTCGCCCCAACCTGAGGCAGTTCGACAAAGACGACGTCGCTCAGACTCTCCTGAGCGTGGTCGCTAACGCCGGTGACGATGAGGTCGCCTTCCTGGCGGGCCCACTCATGGCTCTCAAGGTACTTGGCCTCGGGGTCTAAATTCATTTTTTGCTCTCCTTCAATTTTATTCAATGTATGTTGGATATAATTCGAAAAGCAAGCAGCAGTAGGTCAAACTTTCCTGCTCCCTGCTTCTTACTCCCTACTTCCTGTAAGCCGGTTTATAAAACGGCCGCCGGACCACCACTGCCGCTTTGGGTTTGTCACGGATGATAATCTGCAGCGGTGTGCCGGGCTTGGCGTACTCCGGGGAAACGAAGGCGTGGCCACAGTACTTTTCGACCGTAGGGGCATAGAGGCCGGTAACCACCCGGCCGATTTCCTGGCCGTCGCGGTTGGCCACGGCGTAACCCTGACGTGGCACGCCTTTATCGATCAGATCAAACGCGATCAGCTTCTTGGTCAAGCCGGCCTCTTTTTGGCGGAGGAGGGCCTCTTTACCGATGAACTCGCTCTCGAAACTACAGGCCCAGCCCAGGTTGGCTTCGAGCGGCGTGGTCTGAGCATCGATCTCGTGGCCGTACAGGGCAAAGGCCGGCTCAAAGCGGAGGCTGTCGCGAGCGGCTAACCCGATCGGGCCGATTTCCAGGTTGAATTTTGGTCCGGTGGCGAGCAGCGTTGTCCACAAGTATTCGGCCTGGTCGGCCGGGAAAAACAGCTCGACGCCATCCTCGCCGGTGTAGCCGGTGCGCCCGATGAGGGTCGGCACCCCGGCGATCTCGGCTTCGAGGGCAGAGAAGCGCGGCAGATCGGTCACTCGCGCCTCGGTTAGCTGCTGGAGCAGTTCGATGGCGCGGGGACCTTGCAGGGCCAGCATATAGGTCTCGGGCGAAACATCGGTCACGGCGACATCATAACCACCGGTCTGGTCGAGCAGCCATTGATAATCCTTGGCCAGATTATCGGCATTAACCACCACAAACCACCGGTCCGGCAGCTTGTAGACAAAAACATCATCGACAATCCCACCGGTTTCGTAACACATCAACCCGTAATGAGCCTCATAGAGGGCTAGCTGGCTGATGTCCCAGGTAACTAGCCGGTTGAGGTAAGGTTCGGCGTCGGGGCCAGTGACGACCAATTGGCCCATATGATCGATATCGAACAGGCCGGCCGAGCGCCGGGTGAGATGATGCTCTTCAATCGGGCCGGTGGGATACTGGACCGGCATCTCCCAGCCGGCAAAAGGGACCATTCTTCCCCCGTGGGCCACGTGCCAATCGTACAAACGAGTGCGGTTAAGGGCTTGGGTCACGACAATTCTCCTGAAAAGATTTGAAAACAAAAAACGGGCATCGCAAAAGCGTGCCCGTTGACCCTGTCCTAAACCTGAGAGATTGCCTCTAACAGCGGAGGTTGCCCCGTCGGTGCGGTCGGCGATCGACCGGCTCTCCAGGGTGGCTGTCGATAAAGCGATCCGTTTGCCTGAGAGTTTCGGCGGCCAGATACGGCTTATCTGGCTGCCTTGCACCTTCGGCGGCTTGAGGCGACTCTGCTCCAAGCGCTCTCCCGCTCTATGTCATCCAGCCGGTTAGATTTTCAGTAACTGAATTCAACTACTGCCCTGAGTTTAGCACGGTCACAGGGCTTTGTCAATGCGATTTGCTCGCGGCACGCCCGGTTGTCCATCAAGTCGCCTAAAGAAAAATCGCCAATTGCGCGCCACGCCGGTTTGGGCTTAGAATAGGCGCCGTAACTTATCATCGGTAAGAGGAGATCCTAAATATTATGCTGGACCAAGCCTTAGCCTATGCCCAAGCCCACCGGCCCGAGGCCCTAGAGGCCTTAAAACAGTTTATTCGCATTCCCAGTATCAGCACTCTGCCAGAACACAAAATCGATATGCAGCAGGCCGCTGGCTGGCTGGTCGAGAAGATGACGGCCATCGGTCTTGAACACGCGACCGCCTATCCCACCGCCGGCCATCCCGTCGTGTACGCTGACTGGCTGCACGCCGGTCCGGCCGCACCCACTGTTCTGGTCTACGGTCACTACGATGTCCAACCGGTCGATCCGTTGGAAGAGTGGCAGACTCCGCCCTTTGAACCAACCCTTCAGGGTGACAAGCTCTACGCCCGGGGAGCGTCGGATGACAAGGGCCAGCTCTATGTTCACCTGGCCAGCGTGGAGGCCTATCTCAAGACCGCCGGGCGACTGCCGGTCAACCTCAAATTTATGATCGAGGGTGAAGAGGAGTCGGGTAGTGTCAATTTGGAGCAGTTCGTGCAAGAACACGGTGACCTGCTCCAGACCGACCTCGTCCTGATCTCCGACACCCACATCCTCGATCCGCAGACGCCGGTCATCATCACCGGGGTGCGCGGCCTGGCCTATATGGAGATCAGCCTGCGCGGCTCCGAGCGTGACCTCCACTCCGGTATCTACGGTGGGGTCGTTGAAAACCCGCTTAATGCTATGGTCCGGCTGTTAGCCTCGCTGCACGATGAGCAGGGGCGCGTCAACATTCCCGGCTTCTATGACGATGTTTTGCCTTTAACCCCCGCCGAGCGGGCTGCGATCAATGTTGGTCCGGTCACGGATGAGTCGCTCAAAGCCGAGACCGGCGTCCCGGCGCTGTGGACCGGCGAGACCGGCTACACGAGTGCCGAGCGGCGCGGCGCCCGGCCTACCCTCGATGTTCACGGCATTAAAGGCGGCTTTACCGGCGTGGGAGCCAAGACCGTCATCCCGGCGGTGGCCACGGCCAAGGTGAGTATGCGCCTGGTCCCGAATCAGGATCCCTACAAAATCACTCAACTGTTTATCAACCATGTCGAGCGCCTGGCCCCGCCGACGATGGTGGCCAAAGCCCAAACGATTCATCTTGGCGACGGGGCGGTGGTGACCATCGACTCGCCGGCCATCGAGGCGGCGGCGGTTGCTTATGAGCAGGTTTTTGGCCAGCGCCCGCTTTATCTGCGCGAGGGCGGTAGCATTCCGGTGGTGGCCCTATTTTCTAAGAAGTTCAAGGTGCCGGTGGTGCTGATGGGCTTCGGTCTGCCGGACGACGCGCTTCACGCGCCCAACGAGCGGTTCCACCTGCCCAATTTCTATCGCGGCATTGAGACGGCCATTCGCTACTACGACCTGGTGGCTTATCAAAACGGAGCCCAGGCCGCGGCCTAAGATGAAAAGCTATCGCCACCTCTACCTTTCTCCCCATTACGATGACACGGCCTTATCTTGCGGCGGGCTGGCCCACCGGCAAGCCCAGGCCGGAGAGGCGGTCTTGAGCGCCACCATTTGCGCTGCTCCGCCGAGCCACGAACAGTACTCGGCCTACGCCGCGGCGATGCACCAGATTTGGGGCGATCCAGGCGACATTATCGCCACCCGCCGGGCCGAGGATCAGGCGGCCATGGCCATTCTTGGGCTCGAGGCGGCCTACCTGGATTTTACCGACTGCATTTATCGGGCTGACCCCGTGACTGGGCAGTGGTTCTACACCAGCGATACCGAGCTTTTTGGAGAAGTCCGGCCCGGCGATCTGCCCCTGGCTCAAGAGATCGCTGCCGCCGTGGCCGCGCTGCCGATCTTGAAGGCTGTGACAACGATCTACGCTCCGCTGACGGTTGGCCACCATGTCGATCACCAACTGACTCATCGCGCTGCCCGGCAGTTGCTGACTCAGGGGTATCGGGTGGTCTTTTACGAGGAGTTTCCCTACGCCGATCCCAACTACCCTTACCGGCATCGACCGGGTGAGTCGAACCCCTACAACCTCGCCTTCGCCCTAGCCGAACCGGACAAAGCGGGCATGCATCCGGATCCAATTGAGCTGGTAGAAGCCGACTTGGTGGCCAAAGTGGAGAGTATCCGGGCCTATGCCTCGCAGATGAGATTGCTCTTTGGGGACGCAGCCAGCATGGCTGAGTATGTGCGCGGTTACGCCTGGCAGGTAGGGCAAGGTCGCCCGGCGGAGCGGTTGTGGCGGGTTTAGGCGACTCTTGCCACGCCTAGCCATCAGGCCGTCAATATCGTTGATTTACCGCGCAGAGTTTGGGTCAGAGAGATCAAAAGGCTCAACATCGTTAAGGGAATCACGCCAAATATCATTATCGTCCTAAACTCGGGCAGTGCCTCGGAGCCGGTTGCGCTTAGAACCAGGTAAACCGTGTAGGCGGTGTAATAACCCAAAAAAAGCAGCCCTTCCCAGCGGGCAATCATCCCGCCGGTAAAGAAGATAGGGAGACAAACCACGGCCACCGCTAACATCACCGGAATATCGAAGCTGACCGCAGCCGGGGCCACGGTAATGCCGCTGGGCGAGACCGCAGCCGCCAGACCCAGCACCGAGAGAATGTTGAAGATATTGCTGCCGACGACATTCCCCACGGCGATGTCCCGCTCGCCCCGGAAACTGGCTACGATCGAGGTGGCTACTTCCGGCAGCGAGGTGCCGGCCGCCACGATCGTTAGACCCACGACGAGTTGGCTGACGCCAAACGCCTGGGCCAGCGCCACCGCGCCGTCGACCAACCAGTTTGAGCCTAAGACCAACATCACCAAACCGGCGGCGATGTAGCCAAGTTGGGTCACCACTGCCTTTGGGCCTTGGGGTGGTGAGGCGCCAAACTCCTGGGCGAACTCGGCCTGCACGGCCCGGCTTTCGCGCCGACTCTGAATAATGGACCAAATCGTGTAGATCACCACCCCGCTAAAGAGTAATATGCCATCGATCCGGCCAATCCGGCCGTCCACCCCCATCAGTAAGAGCAGAATCGAGACGCCGATCATCAATGGCACGTCGCGCCGGATGAGTTGACCATGCACGATCAGCGGGGTAATCAGGGCCGCCGCCCCTAAGATGAACAGCACATTGAAAATGTTGCTGCCCACCACATTACCCAGGGCGATATCGGCCTGACCGGCATAGGCGGATTGGACGCTCACGGCCAGTTCGGGGGCACTGGTCCCGTACGCGACCACGGTCAATCCAATCACCAAGGGTGAAACGCCCACCGCGGCCGCCAGCCGAGACGCACCCCGGACCAACGCTTCGGCCCCGATCACTAACAGACCTAAGCCGATCACAAACAGAACTAGAGTCCAAATATCCATCACCACTCCGCCCCTTTCATACATCTAATTTGTTCAAATTAATTCTGCCCAGCTAGGCCCTCACCAGAGTCAGCTCGGTCAGCTCCGGGCGACAGTTAAGCCGAATGGGTGGCCCAATAACGCCGACACCGCGGTTGGTGTAAAGCCACATCGCGCCGACCTGATACAGACCGAGGTCATATTTGCGGCCAAGTCTGGGCAGGACCAGCGCCCCGTAGCCGGGTAGCCGCACCTGCCCACCGTGGGTATGCCCCGATAGTTGGATTGAGACGCGTTCGTCTGAAGCAAAACGGTCGGCTAAATCCGGCTCGTGGGCCAACAAGAGCGTGGGAGCGTCACCCGGGTGTTGAGCCATTGCCTGCGTCAGATCCGGCCGGCCGCTCCAGCCGTCGTCAACGCCGGCAATGTAGAGCCGGTCGCGTCCAATCCCCAAAGCCAGGCCTTCGTTTTTTAGCAGCCGAATCCCTGCTTCTTCCAGACCGCGTTGCACAATTCGCTCGTTCGTCCACAAATCATGGTTCCCCAGGACGGCGAAAAAGCCGTAGCGCGGGTTAATCGCGGTCAAGGCCGGCGCCAGATCGAAGATAGCCTCGGCGTTGGCCAGGACATAGTCGCCGGTCAACGCGACCAGATCAGGTTGAAGTTCCCGGGCCGTGGCGACAACGTCTTGAATGTAGTCGAGCTGCGTGTGCGGATACAAATGCAGATCACTGAGTTGAACAATCTTTAAACCTTCCAGATCAGCTCCTAAATTTTTGACCGGAAGCTGGAGACGCTCGATATCGAGCCACGCTGTTTCCACGCTATGCGCGTACAGCGCTCCGCCTGCGCCAGCCGCGCTGGAACCGAGCGCCAGCCCGAGGAGAGATTTTAGAAAGGTGCGTCTTTTCATAATCGGATTTTCAGTCAAAGTGGACGGGCTCAGTCCACCAGCTCTAATTCGGCCATAATCGGAAAATGGTCTGATCCACCGCTGTCGGAGAGTGTCCCCGCCGCCGTCGCTATAAAGTGGTCGCTGTAAAAAATATGGTCGATCCGGATCAAGGGAGTCGGTGGGGTCACGCCCCGGAAGCTGCGTTGATCTGCCGGGAAGCTAAAACCAAAGCCCCAACCCGCTTCCCAGTGGGCGTTGGCCAGCAGGCGGTTCATCATCTGGTAGACCTCTGACTGGTCCGTGGTATTGAAATCACCGCCGACGATCACGGGCAGCTCAACCGATTTTACATCGTTAACCAACCGCACCATTTCGCCGTAGTGCTCTTGCCAGTAGTAGGGCTGACTAAAATGAACGTTGACAACCATAACCTCCTGACCAGGCGCATGGACAATAACCTTTTGCGCCCGTCCCTGTGACCGACTTGCCGTCTGCGGGGTGAGCGGATAACGGCTGATAATGGCTTGCTTCATCCGGCGCTCGTAAGCGAGGTGGAAAACCCGATCAGGATAGCGGTTCCGTAACTCGTTTTGCAGCGCCTCGAAATCGGCACTGTCGATTTCTTGAAGCAGTAACAAATCTGGCAACTGGCCGAGAATAGCTTGCGCCGTGGCCGGAAAATCCCGGTTATTCCGCCAGACATTGTAGCTCATCACCGTTAGAGCAGTCGACTCGGCCTTGGCCAGACCGGTGCGGGGCAGAAACAGGGGCGCATAACTAAAAATGATGAAGGCAGCCGGTAAGGCTAAGGCACCGGCTAACCACTGACGTCGAGCGAGAGCGGCGACAGCGAAAGCCGGAATTAGCCCGAGCAGGAGCCAGGGCATGAAATAGTTAAGGAACTGCACCGGCCTAAAATCGTCGCCAGGCCACTGGCGCAGTGGAATCCAGAGCATAAAACCAAGAGCGGTCAGCCACATTGCTGCCCAGAACAAGCTGCGGATCAAGTTAAAGATGAAGTGGCGAAATTTGGACATCATGGTTGCTCACCTCGATGATCTTACAAACTTAATACGTCCGTCTAACAAAATCCCTTCTTTTGAAGAGCTTACTTTTGGCCTCGGGGCCACCTTGCGGCTTATCCTCTCTGCTCGAGGCCTAAAGGCGACCGGGATTTCCAAAAGTTCAGCGAGAGTCAATAAAGTAATTCGGCACACACCGAGCCTATGTTTAGTCAAAAAGACACCATTTTATCGATCTGACTATAAAGTGATATGATAACCTCTCGCCTTAAATCTTTCCTTAATAAGTTACTGTAGATAGACAATCTAGGTATCCATTCCTAAAAAACGGGTCTGCCAACTGAGGAGGAATTAGGCCGGCAGCCGAGACTGGGGCCCGCGCTGGCGTACCCAGCGGGCTACAAGCCAGACCAGCAGGGGATAGAGCGTCAGCCCGACGGTGATCAGCCCCACCGGGAGTTTGGAGAAAAGAATTTGGCGCGTCGTGATCGTGGTAATGAAGTAAGTGGGCAGCCCTTTGGCCAGAAGGAGCATGAGGACCACGCCTCCCAGGTAAATGAGCTGGGTTCCCAGCAGACCGGCCAAAAGATAGAGGCCGCGCCGCGTGGGACGAGCTGCGCGCAGACTGGCCGCCAGGATCACAATCCACAAGATCGAAAAAGCTGTTTCAAGCCAAACGTTATTGCCGGGATAGATGTTGCCCGGTCCCCAGCCGGTGGTGACCAGTTGCTGGCGCTCGATAAGTTGGGCAAAGGCGAGATAAGTCGTGAAAGGCAGGGTCATCAAAGTGGCATACTGCCAGCTATCGATCGCAAGCAAGGTAACCAGGGCCGGGAAGGTGACCAAAAAGATCCACGGCGTGTCCGGGACGACCAGCACCGCCAGAAACAGCCAACCGAGCCAGGCGTACCACCAGGTTGGCCAACTCCGCCACCAGGCCATGCCCGCGCCCAACCCAAAGATGGTTAGGTAAAACCAGAGCGGCAGGTGCTGGCCCACCAGCGCCCAGCCGAGGCCGGTAATGCCGAGCGTAGGCAGGGACGCCAGTAGAATATCCGGCCAGTCAACAACGCCGGCCGCCCGGCGCCAGGCCTGTCCGATTTTACGCGGCGCTCCGAATTCCCGGATGGCTTTCAGTTCGGCTTCAAAGCGAGTAAAACCCTGGCGTTGGTGCTCGCGGGCTAGCTCTTCAAGATGGCTGTGGACCTCGGCTCTGGCTTCCGTCCGCAGGTGGCGGGGAATGGTTGCTTCAAATTGGTTGAGATATTCATCAATCGCCGACATATACTTGATCACCTTAGCATAGTCTGGCCTTTTTTTCCAGCGGGGATTGACCAATTTTCGCCGTGAACGATGGCCTAGTTGAGATGAACCGGATGCGCTATTTGACCTACGTCAACCTGGCCTGGCGATTGGGCTAACTATTGCCTTCCAGTAACTTTAACAAGTTGCGCGAGAAATCGCTCCACTGCTGGGCTGACTTTTCCAGCTCGCTGCGTCCTTGGTCGGTCAGGTGATAATATTTGCGAGACGGCCCGTCTTCTACAACTTCCCAGCGACTTTCGACCAGGCCATCCCGCTCTAAACGATGCAGGGCCGGATAGAGGGTACCTTGCTCCAATTCAAAGTAGCCCTCACTGCGGGTCTGCAGCTCTTTGGTAATCTGGTAACCGTACATCGGTTTTTCGGCTAATAATTTTAGCACCATCACAGCGGTGCTGCCGGTTCTCAAATCTAACTTAGACAAGTTTTTTCTCCTCCCGTTTGCTTGCGTCCTCTGCCTTGAGGTTCTGCTTTCAGGAGAGGGTTGAACTACCTTTATACCTAGATATTCTACTGTTGCTCGTTGCTCCTGTCAATTTGGCTGGCGAGACACCGGCTGAATTTCCGCTTTGGCGTAATTGTCAGCTTAACCATTCTTGGGTATAATACGGCCACTGCCCATATATTGGGGTATTGTTTTTTTTAAGCCACTAAATGTGCTGGCTAAGGTTTCGCCCTCCTTTGGCTGACCCCTAACCAGTGACCATCGAGCCGAGCATGAGCAATCCAAAATACGAGCCAGAACCTGACTATGACGAATATGAGTATTATCCGAGCGAAGAGGTGACCACGGTCGGCCTGCCGCCCGGGCAACTGGCTCTGCTCATCGGGGTGAATGCCGTGATCTCGTTGATCATCAGCGTCGTGGTCGTATTAATTGCCACCCGGGGTGCCACGCCGGTTGGAGTCATGGCCGGTGAAACCGCCGAGGCCGTCTCTTCCGGTGAAGCGGTTTCCGTCTCGCTCGGGTCAGACCCGGCCTCTGCCCCTCAGGCTGAGGCTACTGAGAGCGACGCCTCCCTTGTCCCGACGCCCAGCACCCCGGTCCAGAACGTCACCTACGAGGTCAAAGCCGGAGACACCTTGACTACGATCGCCGGCCGCTTTAATGTCTCGCTCTTTGACCTGATGACAGCCAACGGCTTGACCAACCAGGATTTTATCCAGGTTGGTCAGCAGCTCGTGATCCCGATTGCCGGTCTGCCAACGGCAACCGTCACCTTTACGCCCCAACCTATCCCCACCGAGACCCCGCTGCCCTTCGACCCGCCTACCCCGTTGCCTCAAGGCGTAGAGGTGCCCCGTGAACCGGCCGCCACGGTCGGACCGTCCCCTACCCCAACCTCCACGTCGACGGCTAGAGCCTTGCCGGCGGGAACCCCGACCGCCGTTGACGTTAGACTGGCTCAGGTTTCCGGCGCGGGTGACTTATACCAAGAGACGGTCGTTATCCTCAATCAGGGCGCTGGAACCACTTTGCAGGGCTGGCGGTTAGAGGGTTCGTCGTTGGCCACGATCCCCTTCCCCGATATCTTTCTTTTTAGTGGGGGCAGTATCCGGCTACATACCCGTCAGGGCCAAAATACACCCAGCGATCTTTACCTCAATCAGACCGAAGCCGCCTGGCCTCCCGGCACGACCTTGAGTCTTCGGGATGCCGCTGGTACCATTGTGGCGACTCTCACCGTGCCACCCTCATAAATTAGGTTTTGCTTGGGCCGGACTTGATCTGGCCTCTTCATTAGATTAAAATATCGCCAAGATCATAACCAAATACTTTTTTTCACAAAGGAAATCTTTCATGGAAAAAGAACTCGTCATGTATATCCGCGGCTCCTACTGCCCCGGCGTAGCTCTGGCCCGTGATCTGCTCACTCGTTACCGTGTTCCGTTCCGCGAAGTCAGCATTGATCAGGACCCGGATGCCGCCACCCGACTTAAGGAGTGGACCAACTTCTATAGCGTGCCTACTCTCCTCATCGCCCAGCCCGGTGAAGATGTGCCCTACACTGATTTTCTGCCCCGTCCCACCGAACGATCTCTCAAAGGCTACGACCGCGGCCCCCTAATCACCGAACCCAACAACCAGGATCTAGAGAACTGGTTATACAAGCACGGCTTTTTAGATAGACCGTATAGCCGTTAAGGCTGTTTCGCGAAGATAGGTTATAAGTTCATCGCAGGAGAGGATACGATGTTAAAGCAATGGCAATTAATGGTCGGCCTGCTGCTGGCCCTTGGCTGGTGGCTGCCGCTGCCTCAGCCAAGTTTGGCGCAGGAGCCGGCTCCGACCGATAACTTTATTTTCATCAATTACATTGGCCAGACGTTGACGCTAGATTTGGATGACGTCACTTATACCGTCCCCGGCATCGACGTGGCGCCGGAGGGGGGAGAACTTACCTTGCAACTGGCCCCGGGTGAGCACAAGTTTGCCGCCAGCGTGCCGGGTGTGCTGGGCGAAGCCGGCACCTTTGTTTTGACTCCCGGCGAGACGGTGGCCAAAGCCGCCCGGCTCGATCAGACGGCGCCAGCGATTGACCGCGATGGGACGCTGCTGAAAGAGCCGCAGGATATCGTCGATGTCTTTGATTTTGATCCGTTCGCCCAACCGGTTGAGACTACACCCGTAGTCGATACCTGGCAACCTGAGCCCGCGGTGGCCGGTCAGGCCAGCTTGGTCTGGATCAACTACATCGGCGATGAGTTGACGGTGGATTTGAACGGTCAAATCTACAAGGTCGCCCCGCCCTCAAACGAAATTCCCGGCCGGCTGCAACTTGACCTGCCACCGGGCGAGTATACCTACAGCGCTAGTGTGCCGGCCGGCAGCACCAATGGCCGGTTCAGCTTGGCCGCCGGGCAGGTCGTGGGTCTGACCGCGGTCGGCACCCCGCTCGAGGAGCGGGAATACGAGGTCGGCGAAAGGTATGACCCGCTGCTGCCTATCGCCGTGACGGTTACCCAGGAAGACCTGACGGCCCAGGCTGCCACCCCAACGCCACTTCCCAGCCCGGCTGAAGCGCCAGCTACGGTGCCTGCTGCTGACAATGTTGAGCCGGCTCCCGCCGTCGAAACCCCGGTCGCAGCACCGGCCCTGCGGGTCAAGAATTATGCTGGCGAGACGCTGACCTTCACTATCGATAATCAGGCCTACAGCATTTCTAACAATGAAGAACTCAATCTCGACTTGCCGCCGGGCGAGTACACCTATACCGCCAGTTTACCCTCTCGCGCGGTCAACGGCACGGTCCTGCTGCAGCCGGGCCAGCCGGTCGAACTGAGTGTGGCGATTGACTTTGCCGCCAATGTTTTGAGCGTCTACGGGAACTAAGCGAGGCTTCTTTCTCAATTGGAAGTTATGTTTGGAGTGCGGAATGAATTCCGCACTCCGTTTTTTTTGTGGACTAACTGCCGTCTCGAATGACCCGGCAGGTCTCAATGTCAAAGGAGACCTCACCCAGCGACTCCGAGCTTTGGTCTAAGAAACTGCGGGCAAACGCTCTGAAGCGAAAGACATCGGCAAAGTTGCTGACCATGCCGACTGAAATGCGAATAGCCCCCGCGCTCTTGCCTTGCTGGTGTTGGATCAGCGACAGGAACAAGGGAAAAGCCATGCGCCGGCCCGCTTCAAAGCCGGCGGCCATATCGGCGGCGGTCAAACCCTCGGCCAGCTCGCCGGCGCCGGGATTGCAAAAACAGCCGGTGCGCAGGGAAATGTTGGCCTCGCCGGCTAACTCCTCTACCCGCCGATAATCAATCAAATTGCCGTTTGGATCATAGAGATTGATCGTGATCGTGCCGCCGCGCATGTGGGTCTCGACCGGGCCATAAATGCGGACCAGGGGCTTGCCATTGCTGTGGCGCAAGGCCAGGAGCTGGTCGAGCAGCCAGCCGGTCAGGCAGCGGACCCGCTCGTGGATGAGATCGATATTAACGGCGGTGAGGTGCTTGAGACCGATCTCTACCGCCGGAATGTTGAGATAGTCGATCGTGCCGTCCTCGAAGCCGGCTTCGTTTTCGGCCAGGTGATGCTTCATGGCTTGCACCGAGGCCAGAATGACCGTTCCCCCCGCAAACCAGGGCCGGCGTAGCTTGGCCAGGGCCACTTTACGCGCTATCAAGCAGCCGACGCCGGTCGGATAGCCAAACATTTTATAAAACGAGATCGGCACAAAGTCAGGCTGCCAGCGGCTCAAATCCAGACGATTGGACGGGGCAAAGGCGGCACAGTCCACCAGAACATCCCAACCGAAGGCGCGCGCCTCGGCGATCAACTCTAGCGGGTGCTGCACCCCGGAGAAGTTGGATTGGGCCGGGAAGGCAAACAGGTTGGCGACACCGGTCGGGACTTCAGCCAGCTCCGCGGCTAACCGGGCTCGATCCAGGCGCAACTCGGGCGAGACCAAAGGCGCATATGTCACCCTCGCCCCTTTGGCCCGGGCAAATTCGCGCAAGCCGTTGACCGAGTTGTGGTTATCGAAGGTCAGCAGATAGCGGCTGCCCGGCTGGAACGGGTAAGACTCGCCTACCAGTTTAAGCGCGCCGCTGGCATTGGCGGTGAAGATAGCAACGTACTCCTCCGGCGAGGCGTTGAAGTAGCGCAGCACCGCCGCCCGGCTCCGCTCCACGACCTCGGTGGTGGCCAGCGAGGTTGGGTTGTTCGAGTGGGGGTTGCCGAAGACGTTGGCCTGCAACAAAGCCAGATGGTCGCGCAGTTGGGACTCGCCATACAGGCCGCCGCCGGTGTAGTCCAGGTAGACCTGGTTGGTGACCTCAAGGCGGGCGTAGTCGCGGGCCCGCAAATTGTCTAATGATTCCGTGGTCTCGTAGGTGGGGTAAGCTTTTTTGAAAGCCGCCAGCGCTTCTGCTATCGACTCTGGACTATCATTGTTCGGTCGCGGTGACTTTTTGATTAATGTGCTCATAGATTAGGTGGCCTTTGCCATTAAGGATAACGGGTGACAATGCTTAACCCGGTTAGGACGTTCGACCCGATCGCCTCGTCTTCAACAAACTGGCTCAGCAGGGCATACTCGCCCCGGACAGCGTGAACACCTCGACCAGTTTATTATACCATAAATCGATCTTGGACAGTTTCACCTCTGGAAACACCCTACACACAATAAGTTATTGACGCTTTTTGAGATCCATGTTACCGTTGAATCGAAGATGCGGCCTTCCGCGCTAGCCTTAAACCCAAAACTGCAAGTTATATAGTTCTTTTGAACCGTGGGCAATCGTTCGCTCACGGTTTTGAGGTGATCAACGATGATGACTGCCCGAATCACGCCCAACGCTGACCTGGTCGACTCGACGGCCGAGCCGGACCTTGAGTCGCTTTTGGAAACGATGCAAGGTCTGTGTGGTATCTGCCCGGCCGGCTGTGGAGTCACGATTAGTCTGGAACACGGCCGGATTCGGCGGTTGACGCCGTTGAAGAGCCGGTCTAATCACGTCCCCATTTCTGAGAAAGCCGAGTCTCCGGACAGTTTGGTCGGCCAGCCGCAGGGCATTGGTTGCCCGCGCGGCACCCGCGCCCCTGAAATTGTCTATTCCCCGGACCGGCTGCTTTACCCGCTCAAGCGGGTTGGTCCTCGCGGGGCCGGCCGGTTTGAGCGCGTCAGTTGGGACGAGGCTCTAGACACGGTAGCCGGGCTTTTCAAGCAAGTGGCGGCCCAGTATGGACCTCAAGCCGTGGCTGTCTATACCGGGCGCGGCACCTTTGAGCGCTCCTTGTGCGATCTGTTGACTCCGGCCGGCGTGCGGACTTCCTCGGCCTGGAACGTGCTGTTCCCCTTCGGGTCGCCCAACACGACGGGCGTAGGCGCCATCTGCTACGTGGCTCATGGCGTCCTGGCGCCGGCGACCACGTTGGGGATCTGGGACGCCGATACCTATGCCGACCTGGAGCAGGCCGACTTGATTGTGGTCTGGGGCGATAATCCGGCCACCGACTCATCGCCGGTCAACCTGATCCGGCTTAAAGCGGCCCAAAAAAGAGGGGCCGAGCTGGTGGTCATCGATCCCCGGCGCAGCGAAACCGCCCGGGCCACCCGCGCCCGCTGGCTGGGGATTCGGCCGGGCACCGACGGGGCGCTGGCTTTGGGCATGTTGCAGGTCATAATTGAAGAGCAGCTCTATGACCGGGACTTTGTCGAGCAGTGGACGGTGGGCTTTGCCGAGCTCGTAGTCTATGTCGCTCAATTTACACCCGAGCGGGTCGAGCAAATTACGTTTGTCCCGGCCGCCGAGATCCGGCGCTTGGCCCGCTCGCTGGCCCAGGCCAAAGGGGCGGCCCTGCTCAGCTACACCGGCCTTGAGTACACTAACAGCGGCACCCAAAATATCCGGGCTATCTTGACCTTATGGGCCTTGACCGGTAACCTGGACGTCCCCGGGGGCAAGGTCATCCATATGCCTGACGCCGAGTTCCCAATTAACCAGAGCATGCGCCTGGAACCGCCCGCCGGCATCCCGCCGATCGGGGCCGACAAATATCCACTGTATCACCTCTACCGGCGCGAAGCCCACGCGATGGAGTTTCCCCGGGCCATCCTGGAAAACGAGCCTTATCCGCTGCGGGCCATGCTGATCGTGGGCTCGTCGATCATTACCTCGTATCCCAACCCCGCTTTGTGGCGTCGCAGTTTCAGCGCCCTCGATGGGCTGGTGGTGGTGGATCGCTTTTTGACGGCTGATGCTTTGTACGCGGATGTGGTCCTGCCGGCCACGACGATGTTCGAAATTGACAGCTACATGATTTACGGACCGATGATCCAACGGCGCCGCCGGCTGATCGAGCCGCTGGGCGAAGCCCGGAGCGATTGGGACATTGCGGTGGCCCTGGCTGACCGGCTCGGGTACGGTGATCTCTACCCTCACTCGAGCAAGGAGATGCTGCGCCGGGCCTTGGCAGGCAGCGGGGTCGATTTGGAGCAGGTGGATCGCCAGCCGGAGGGGGTGACGCTGCCGACCCAGCCCCAGCGTTATCGCAAATGGGAGGTGGGCCTGCTGCGCCGCGATGGCCAACCCGGCTTTGAGACCCCGACGGGCAAGTTCGAGATTGCCTCAACCATCCTCGCCCAATACGGCTATGAGCCGTTGCCGGTCTACACCGAGCCGCAAGAAGGGCCAGTTTCGACCCCGGATCTGGTCCAACAGTTCCCGCTGGTCTTCAACTCCGGGGCCAGAATCCAGTCAGACTTTCGCTCCCAACACCACAACATTCCCAGTTTGTTGAAGATACAGCCCCAACCGCTAGTGACGCTCCACCCGCAAGATGCGGCGGCCCGGGATATTCAAGATGGGGATGAGGTTTGGCTGGTGTCGCCGCGCGGCCGGGTTCGCTTCACGGCCTGTCTGAGTGAGGATATTGTGCCGGGAGTGATCGAGGCCAACGCTGGCGGCGGCAGCCCGATTGCCAGCCCGCCCTGGCGCGAGTGCAACGTCAACGAGCTGACCGACGAGGGCAACCGCGATCCCATTTCCGGCTTTCCGGTCTACAAAGCGCTGCTGTGCGATCTGATCAAGATCGAGTGAGCGGAGCCGGCTCTTCTCCGTCAGCCGCGCCCAGCCCGCCTGGCAAGTAGGGTCAGGCGCTCATCTGCCAGAGCATGACCCGATTGTTGCCGGAATCGGCCACGGCCAGCCAGTTTTGATGCAAGTGTAAGCCGTAGGGCCAGCACAGGGTCTCGCGGGTGACGGCTTGCCAGTGGTTTTCGCCATTGGCCTGGAAATTTGGCTGGCCGATGACGGCCTCGGCGGGGTGGAAGCAACCTGTTTCCGGTAAACGAGACCACAGCAGAATCCGATTGTTGGCCGTATCGGCCACGGCCAGGGTTTGATCTTGCACGGCCAGCGCATAAGGAAAGCGAAGCGCGCTAGGCCCCTGTTGGCCGTACGGCCACTCACTGGCCCGGTTGAAATCAGGCTGGCCCAAGACCAGTTCGGCGCTGCGATCGGTGACCGGCCGGCGCCAACCCAGCACCCGATGGTTGCCAGCATCGGCCACGTAGAGCAGCTTGTCATTCCCGGCGACTGCATGCGGCCAGCGAAAGGTGTTGGCCGCCACCCCCGTCCCCCGGTTCTCCAATCCCACCTCCGGCGAGTCTTGGCCCATAATCAAGTCGGGCGGCTGCGCCGGCTCCGGTAGACCCTGCCAGCCGAGCACCCGCCGGTTGCCGGTATCGGTAATATAAAACCAGCCGCCCACGTAGGCCAGGCCATAAGGCCAGTACAAACCCACCGCGCTGACGCTGCCGCCTCGATTCTCGGTGGTGGCGCTTAAATTCGGCTGGCCTAAAACGTAGTCCGGCGCTACATCGGACTGCTGCGGCACCTCGTTCCAGACCAGAACACGATGGTTCCAGGCATCGGCCACAAACAGCCGGCCTTCATAAATTCCCACGCCGGTCGGTAGATGCAGCCCGCGTTCCGGGCCGCGTCCGCCGGCATTCGGCCCTTCGCGGTAGAAATCGGGTTGGCCCAAAACCACGTCGGCCGGCTGGCGATCGCTGTGGGGAAACTGGTGCCAGATGAGCAGGCGATGATTGCCGGTATCGGCCACCACCAGCCGGTTATCGGCCATGAAAACGCCGCGAGGGGCGTACAGTTGGTCCGGGGTGGGAGCCGCCGCCGGCAGGGCCAGCCCGCCCGGGGAGTAAGCGCCCAGCCAGATGGCGGGTGTCATCAGGCCGGTCTCACCCAGATGTAGCCCTCTTCCACCCGCAAGGGAAACGGCTCGAGTTGGGCTTGGGGGGCGGTTAGACACTCGCCGCTGAGGGCATCGAAGCAGAAGCCGTGCCAGGGGCAGGTCAACGTGCCGGCTTCGCTATCCAGCAGGCCACCATCCAGCGGTAAGGCCTGATGAGCACACTGGTTGCGGTAAGCGGCCACCTGCTGGTCAAGCCGGATAATGATCACGCTGGCGGCCGGCGTGTCCAGCCGATAGGGACGATCGGCCGGCAGCTCGTCGAGGCGGGGACCTTGGACCCAGCCTGCTTGTTTCGGCTCCAGGCCGATGGCCTCCAAAGGGATAAGGGCCGGGCCGGGTTCGGTGGGCACCACCTCGACCCGCTGGATTTCCGGCACGTGCTCCTTGAGAGCCTCTTCAACGCCATTGCGCAGCGTTACTGCCGACATCGAACAGCCGTTGCAGGCGCCATGCAGCTTGACATAAACCGTGTCGGCCTCGACCTTGACCAGCTCCACATCGCCGCCGTGCGACTGCATGTAGGGTCGCACCATGTCGATCACGCGGCTGACGCGCGTCGGCAGGTCGGCTCGAATCAGGCCGTGCATCGCAAACAAAGCATAAACGCTGGGCTCTTCAACCAGCTCGAAGAGTAGCTCTTTGCCACGCGGATCGGCTTTGAGGTGCTGGATAATTTTGGTCAGGCCAAACTTGTGAAAGGCTTCAACCGCGCTTTTTAAGGCCAGGGCTTTGTTCTGACCGGCACTGTCGAGGGTACGGACAGCGTTGGCGGCTTGATCCACCCGCTCGGCCAGCGCTTCGAACTCATCTTGGCTTAGCGTGGGGGCAGTGGTCGTCATTCCGGCGATCCGTCTCCATACAGGCTGGCTTGTTGTTCCAGAAACTCCTCAGTTTTACGGCGCAGCAGGCCGGCGAAGGTCCTGCGGGCCAGCGTCCGGAGGATCGTCTCGATCTTGCCTTCCGCCGGCACGAGGCCCGGTTGTTGGTCCAACGCCTTCAAAATGAAGCATGCCCCGGCCGTATTATCGAGCAGGAAGTCTTGAAACAGGGCCTCAACGAATTGGTCGAGCCAGAGACCTTCGCCTTGGGGGTCCTGCCGCAACTGGTGCAGGGCGTTGGCGGCTCCTTGATTGCGCTGCACGATGCGTTCGACGTAGCGATCGACGGCCGTTAACAGCAGAAAATCGAACTGCTGGCGCTCATGCAGTTCCATGGCTGGCTCCGGTGGGGATCTGTTCGAGGAGCTGGGCGATCGAACGGGCGGCCTCGGGATCGCCATAGGCGGCAAAGAGGCTTTGCGCTTCGGTCAGCTTGGGCAGGGCGTGGACAAAAATGCCCAAGTGGGCCAGGGCGTTGCCTTGATTGGCCAGCACCCGGGCGTAGCCCAGCGGGTCGGTCTGCGGGTGGCGCGTCGCCAGAACCTCTTCATACAACTCAACCGCCTGGGCCAGATTCTCTTCCGGGTGAGCCGAGGGGAGATACTGGTAGGCGTTGGCCAGATTCAACTGGGCGCTGGCCCACTGTTCCGGATGGCTCTCCCGGCGGTAGACCTTCAGCGCCTCGCGCAGAGCCTGGACGGCGATGCCCATCCGCAACTGGTCGCCGGCTTCTTGGAGCGGCATCGAGAGGTAGGCCAGGGCCAGATTGTTCTGAGCCAGGGCGTAGAGCTCGGGATGGTCACGGCGGGTAAAGACGCTGAGGGCTTGCTGGTAACATTTGACCGCTTCCAGCAGGGGACCGCGCCGATCACTGGCCAAGTCCTGATAGACAATGCCCAAATTGAGCCACAACTCGGCCTGCGATTCGACCAGGTCCGAACCTTCCAGAGCCTTGATCGCGGCTTGATAATCCTGGATAATTGTCCAATCCGGCCCGCCTTGGGCGAATTTGGTGTCGGCCAGGGTGCCGAGCAATTGCGCCGCCAAAACGGGCGAGACCGGCCGGGCCAGCTCGACCGCCTCGGCCAAGAGCGACACCGCTTGCGCGGGCTGCTGGTGTTCCAGGGCGTGGGTGGCCTGAGCCATCAAGATCAAGGCCAGCCGCTCGGCTCGGGCCAGCCCTCGGCCGGGCGGCGCCGGCAGGTAACCCAAGGTATAGGCCACTAGATCGAGCAGTTGACGCAGTTCGCCCTCGAACTCGGCGAGCAGCGTGGCGTACTGTTCGGGTGTCGCGTTGAGGACAAAGCGGTTGTACCGGGCTTCGGGCCGGAGATCGGCGGCTAACAAAGCCAGAGCCTGGTCCAAGTCGTCGGTGAGGGCGGCCTGAAAGAACTGCCACTCGGGGGGCAGGTCGGGGGGCAGCCGGCCTTGCAGCAGTTCGGCCCGAGGGGTCTCGCTGCCGTCTGCCGGCGGCAGCAGCAAATAGCCGGCCGGTAGGGGGAAGATGCCTAAAGGGTGAGAGACTGTGAAAATAGATATCATTGGCTGATGGTTAGAATCCTGAGGGCGGGGCGGCTAAGTCTTTGCCGGCCGCCCGTTTAATCCACTCGGCCGCGATCTCGGCTTGCCGGCGGCGGGCGTAAACTTGAATCCGATGGCGTCTTACTTGGATATTGTCCGGCTCGTTTGGCTCCCAGAAGCCGACATCCAGATACACCACCCATTGCCCTTTTTCTGCTTCAACGCTGGTTTCGACCCAAACCGCGTTTTCCGTGGGAAAGCCCGCCATACTCAAGGTCCAGTCGACTCCGGCCGGAGCGCGACCCGTAGCGCGCCTCGAGCCTCGTCCCAGAAGGCCGGGTAGAGGCCGGGCGGGGTGTTCGGCGGCAGTTGCTCCCAAATGAGAACGCTGCGGTCGCCTTGCCGGTTGCGCTGCTTCAGCAGCAAACCGCCGGCCCCGGCGCCACGCAGCGGCAGCAGCCACAATTCCGGCGTTTTCAGCAAGGCGACCAGGACATCCTCGGGAAAGTAGCGGTGGGCCAGACCGGCCGGCAGTTGCAAGTAGCCATTCTCGGTCAGTCTAATTTCCATGAGGGGCCAGGCCTGCTAGTTCGGCGATCAGGTTGTGGGCAAGCGTTTCCATGGTGGCCCGGACCGGCGGGGTCAAATCCGCGCCGAGCTCCAGACTACCGGCTTCGATGAGATAGACGGTGATTTTAGCCGGGTACTCCTCTTTGAGCAACCAGCGACCGAAAGCCAGGGCATGCTCCCAGCGAAAAGCATGGAGGTTGAGGCCGGTCAGGGGCGGCAAGTTCTCCAACTGGGCACCGGGGACCTTGAACAGGGTCCCCGGCGGGCTGCCGCTCTGGCAGGCATCGACGATGATGACGTGGTCGGCGCCGCGCATTTTGAAGGCCACATCCATCCCGGCCGTACCGCCGTCGGCCAGGCGCACGCCGGGTGGCAGGCCCAGATCCCAGATGATCCGGACCAAAATGGGGCCAACGGCGTCATCGCCGCGCAAGAGATTGCCGCAGCCGATAATCAAGGTGTCCATAGCATTCAAGAAAGTAACGTTCCGATAATCCCTGGTGACGTTGGTTGAGCTTGTCGAAACCAACGGCCTTCGGCAGTCACTGGCCTTCGACAAGCTCAGGCCACGATGTCTAACAAGCGCCGCCGTTGACCTGAAATTTGGCCAGTTCTTGGCCACTCTTGGCATCATAAGCATGGACCGTGCAGACCAGGCAAGAGTCGAAGCTGCGGGCCACGTGGCCCAGCTCGACTGGATCGGCCATATCGGCGATTTGCGCGCCGATGAAGGCTTGCTCCATCGGGCCGTGGACGTTGTTGCCATCCTGCGGGCCGATGTTCCAGGCGGTCGGGGTCACGACCTGGTAGTTCTCGATCTTGCCGTCTTTGATCACAATCCAGTCGGACAGGGCCCCGCGAGCCGCCTCGGTGGAGCCGAAGCCTTTGCCCTCGGCGTGTTCGACCGGCTTGATGTAAAACTTTTCGTGCAGGTTGACCTCGTTCAGCCAGCCCTTGACCAGTTTGAAATATTTGGCGGCTTCGTGCATGCGGGCCATCACCCGGACCAAGACGTTGGGGCCGACCGTTTGGATGGCGTCCAGGAAGAGCGGATCGTAATCCTGGTAAGCTTTAGCCCCGGGCCGGCCGGCAATGACCTGGCGAGCCAGTGGACCGGCTTCCAGCGGAATGTAACCCTGGCCGGGCACTTCGTAGCGCGGTGATTTGGCCCAACTATATTTGCCCTGCTTGCGTCCGTCGGCCGGATCAACCGGGTCGGTCACCCCGTCAAAGGGATGGAGTTGGCCGGCACCGCGGAAGAAGGAATGCGTGTGATCTTCGCGCACCCGGGCCTGATCAAAGTCGTGATAGTTTTGGCCGTCGTACACGCCGGAGCGCGTGATCAAGCCATCGTTGCGGCCTTCGATCGTCGGGAGGCGGTAGACTTCGGGATCGAAGAAGGTGCCGGTCGAGAGGAAGGCGCCCGCGCCTTGACCAAACTTGTCCAGGCCAACTTCCTGGGCAAAGCGGATAAAGAAGCCGCAGTCGGAGTGGTAGTGGCTGTCATTCTCTTCCACCCAGGCCAGGATATCGTTCCAGGTTTTGTTTTCCAGCCAGCGGTCAATCGAGCAGCCCAGCCACTGCTTCTCCAGCCAGGCCTCGCCCCACCAGTCTAAAATCGAGATGGCCCGGGTGATCTCCGAGAGCGTGGGAGCGCACATAACTCCACCGGGGATCATAAAGCTGGAGTGGGGCCACTGGCCACCAAACATGGCGTAGACCTCGACCGGCTTGGCCGACCAACTGACGCCGGTTTCGTAGCTGGTGCCGACAAAGGGGGCAAAGCGGCGCACGGCCTCATCGTAGCCGGTGGCCTTGGCATAATTCTTGTTCACCAAATCGATGGCGAACAGGGCGTAAAACCAGCGCGGAATACTTTGCAGCGTTTCGCAAGCCTGGGCAATGTTGCGGATGAGGGTAGCGTTGGCCGGCATCTCGGTGCGCCAGGCGGTATCCAGGGCGTAGGCCGCCTTGTAGAGGTGGCTGCCGCCACAAATGCCGCAAATGCGCGGGGTGACGATCAGACCGGCCTGCGGGTCCTTGCCCTTTAAGATGATCTCAAAACCGCGAAACATGCTGGCCTCGGTCCAGGCATCGGTGACGACGCCGTCTTCTACGGCCACGCGTAAATCCAAATCGCCTTCTACCCGGCCGAGCGGGCTAATGGTCATATTTTTAACAGCCATTGTAACAGTCTCTCCTTTGATCCTTAGACCACAAACATATCTTCTTTGGCCCACTGCGGCGAGGCCACGCGAGCGGCGGCAGCGTGCGCCATGTAGGTGACGTGGTCGGTGCCGTTGGGAACTTCTTTGGGAATGGAGCCGCTAATCTTCTGGGTTTTGAAGACCGTCCCGGGTTTCAGGTCAAAGAAGGGGAATTCGGGTTCGGTGCAGCCGGTGCAGGGCATCCCGGCCCGGGTTTTGGAGGATTGGCGATTCCACAAAATGCGGTTACACGGCGAGTGCGTCAAGGGGCCGCGGCAGCCCATCTCGTAGAAGAGGCAGCCGGTGCGGGTGCCTTGCCCGAACTCCATGGTGGCTTGTTTGTACTCGAAGAATTGGACCCGGGTGCAGCCGGTTTGGGTGAAGGTCTTAAAGAAGGTCTGCGGCCGCTGTAGATCGTCCAGGGCAATGTCAGCGGCGCGGCCGCTGGCGATGGCCACCAGGATTTGGGTCACCCAGTCCGGGTGGATTGGGCAGCCGGGGATGTTGACGACCGGTAGGCCCATCTTGGAGCGGAAACCGGCGCCCAGAAAGCCGCCTTGCTTGCGCTTGAGATATTGCAGCCCGACCGAGTCGGTCGGGTTGGGAGCCGTGGCCGGGATACCGCCCCAGCAAGCGCAGTCACCCAAGGCCACCACAATTTGGGCCTGGTTAGCCAGCTCGAGGACCCAATCCTTCATAGGCCGCTCGGCGAACATGTTGTAGCGCCCGCTGTTGTTCGGGCCCAGGATGACCGTGCCTTCGAAGACAAAAATGTCGAGCGGCCGCTCGCCGGTGGCGCAGTCATGAATAATCTTTTTGGCTTGCTCACCCAACTCCATCCCCAGCGACGGATGCCACAGCACATCGATGCCAAAGTCCGTCACCAAGTCCACGGCGGTCGGTTCTTCGGCATTGAGGAACGACATCGTGTTGCCGCTGCACGCCCCGCCCTGTAACCACAATAGTGATGTCATCGCAGATTGCCTCCTTAGCAATTAAATAAGTGCTATTGCGTTTTATCTATTTTTTGACCAAACGTTTTGCCGAATTCCACTAAGAATCCCAGCGAGCGCTGCACGTCCGGATCGCTAATGGCCCGGAACAGCCCAAACAGGCCCAAGGATTCCGGTTTGACCTGGTTGGCCTGGTAGCTGTCGACCAGGGCGTTGCCGGCTTCGCCCACGATGCCCACGGCTTGCGGTGAAAAGACGCCCGAGCTCATCAAGGCATCGAATTCTTTAGACTCCAGGATGGTTTGCAGTTGGGTCGTCACTTTAGCCAGCAATGGCAGCAGGGCCATAAATTGGGGCAGTACTTCCAGCAGTTGGGGGAGCACTGCCGTTAGGCGGGGCAGCGTTTCGGCTAGCGTGCCGAGCAGGTTCAACTCATCTGAGGGGGCCAGCGCCCGGATCTCATGCACGCCCTCCACCACGTTATCGATGATGGTGTCGCTGCGCTGCAGAAAGCCGTCGATGGAGGTTAGGCTAAAGGCGACCAGCTCGATCCGGTCCAAGATTTGGTCCAGGGCCTGAGCCGTAGTGGGCTCCTCCAGCCGCTCGACCAGGTGGAGTAGTTGGGGTAAGGCGTGGCTAAGTTGGGGCAAAGCTTCGATCAGGGAGGGCAATGACTCGGAGAGGGCCGAGACTGTTTTTTCGACATCCAAATTGGGGACGGAGGCCAGCCCGCGCACTTCCTGGACGCTGTCCGAAATATTGTCGATGATGACGTCGCCGCGCCGCAAAAAGCCGTCCACCGAGTCGACCGCGAAAGCAACGAGATCGATCCGGTCGAGAATGTTTAGTAAGGCTTCAGCGGTCTCTGGCTCGTTCAAGCGCTGGCGCAGGCGTTCCTGGGGCGTGGCGGTTACGACGCCGTTTCCGTTGGGCATAAAACCTCCTCTTTGAGCTTATAGCCGGCCCTGAGCGTAGGCCGGACACTCCCCTGAGTTACCAAAGAGCCAAATTAGTCAGCGTACTCCAAAGAAACAAGTTCCAACTCTTTGCCCTGCACGATGTGGGCGGTGGGCCGGCCGCAACTGGCGCAGCGGAAGCGATAGGTCCCGACCAAGGTACTTTCGAGGTTACATTGGGGGCAATAGATCACCACCGGCAGCTCGTCGATCACCAGCCGGGAGCCTTCAAGAAGGGTGTTCTGGGTCACCACCTCATAGCCAAACAAGAGCGCATCTTTAACCACGCCGGCCAAAGCGCCTAACCGGAGATGAAGGGCCTCGACTTTTTTGGCCTTGGCCTCGACAGCGGCGTGACTGGCTAAATCAACCAGGCTTTGAGCAATCGACAGTTCGTGCATTGACGGGTTTTGCTATCAGCAAAGCGTTGGGGTCACAAAGGTAGGCGGAAGTGTCTCAATTATAGGGGAGGCAGCCCGGGGACTCAATAGCAGAATCTATGTATTTTTTGGCGAGAGGGTTAGCCATTAAGGCTGGTTTAGTGCGGTGGGTGAATTGAATTGGGCGGATTCTTAAGAATAACCAGGCCCCGCTTGATCGCCAGGCGAACCAGTTCCATCTGGTTGCGGACGCCCATTTTTTGCAAGATGTTGGCCCGGTGGCGATTGGCCGTGTGGGGACTGATCGACATCAGCTCGGCAATTTCAGTGGTGGTGTAGCCTTCGGCGATCAGTTGCAGAACCTCGTGTTCGCGAGAGGTCAAGGGGGCCCCTTCTGGCTCGGCACGCTGCTCGATTTGGGTCAGGTCGATGGTGGCGCTGACGAAACGGCGGCCTTGGTTGATGGCGATCAGGGCTTCAAATAGCTCCTCATCCATCGAGTCTTTCAAGATGTAGCCATTGGCCCCATCTTGCAGCGTTTGCGCGACAAAGCCCAGATCATCGTACATCGATAAGATGAGGATTTTGAGGGTAGGATAGTGATGGCGCAGCCGGCGTACGGTCTCGAGGCCGTTAAGCCGTGGCATCGATAAATCCAGGATCACCAGATCGGCCGGGGTAGTGTCGGCACATTGCAGGGCCTCCTCGCCATTTTGAGCCTCGCACACAATCTGATAGCTGCCCTCCATTTGGAGGAGCACGGCCAGGCCACGCCGGACAATATTATGATCATCGGCCAAAATAATGCGAACTGGGGAGACCTTGCCCATCATCTTACCTCGTTGTTTGCTTTGCCGCCGGCGTTTCTCCGGCTAGAAACGGTTCATTCTTGAGTGGCAGAGGGATGTGGACTCTAATGGTCGCGCCCGCGCCCGGCGCCGAGTCAATCCTGAAGGTGCCGTTGAGCATCGCCACTCTTTCCTGCATGCCTAGCAATCCCAGCCCGGCTCCGTTCGATTGAACCGGATCAAAACCGCAGCCATCGTCTCGAATAGAGAGATAAAGCTGCTCCACATCGACCGCCAGTGTAATCCAGACCTGCTCCGCCGCAGCGTGGCGCAAAATGTTGGTTAGCGCTTCCTGGACAATGCGGTAGCAGGCGGTCTCCACCGGCTGGGGCAGGCGCGACTTGAGCCTGGCCGTTTCAAAATGGAGGGGTAGGCCGGTCCGGTTTTGAAACTCGGCCAGATATTGGTTGAGAGCCATCTCTAACCCTAACTCATCCAAAATCGGCGGCCGCAGGGTGCGGGCGATCTCTTTTAACTGCGTGGTCGACTCGTTCACCTGTTGGCGCAGACGATCGATCTCTTCCCGCAAGCCGGGCAGTTCAGGGGGGATTCGACGGCCCAAAACCTGCAAGCCCAGTTTGATCCCAATCAGCACCTGCCCGGCTTCATCGTGCAACTCCCGGGCGATACGGCGGCGTTCATCTTCTAAAAGACTCAAGTGCTGCGCGGCCAGGGCCTGCAGGCGGCCTTGCTGAGTTTTAAGCTCATCGACCAAGTGGGCGTTGTGCAGGGCAATCGCGGTCGAGTTGGTCAGCGCCTCCAAAAAGTGGGCATCAGACCAGGTGAATGGCTCCTGACCAGCCCCTTTGTTATGCAATTCAACAAAGCCTAACACCCGCTCTCTGGCGTCCATAATCGGTACGCACAAGGCATTCTTAACTCTAAAATCGGCGACGAAGCTAGGGTTGGCCAGAGGGTCATTAGGATAGTCATTGGTCAGATAAGGACACTGATTGACCAGCACCCAGCCCGGCGTGCCACTCTCTTCTTGCGGTAGCCAGCAAACGTTGAAGTCCTGCCAGCCACCACTGCCCCAGTAAGCGTCGGTGACCAGGTCCGGGGGCAGGTTTAGCCCGGCCAGCCCGGCCTCGGCGCCCAGAAAGCCGGCCGCGTTTTCGACCAGCCGGCGGATAAGAACGCCGGGTTCCAGCCGGCCATTTAAACTGGCGCTGAACATCAGCAGGCTTTCAAAAGAAGTGATCCAGCGCTGCATCTGGTCAAAAAGATGGGCGCGCTCCAGGCTGGGCGTGAGCTGCCGGGCGATGATCTGGAGCAAGTCAAGCTCCGACTGGTTAAAAGGCAGGCTGTTGGGCGTTTTGTGACACTCAATCAGGCCGAGGAGATGGCCTTGGTGGTTAAGCACCGGCACCGCTAGCGCCGACCGGTCGAATCCTTGCCCGGCGGCCGTCGGATCAGGCGGCCCCAGGTAGGGACGCTTATGGACCATCACCCAGCCGGCCAGACCTTCTCCGGCCCGAAAACGAAGATCGACCGGTTGCAACCGGTCCAGATAAAACATCTGCTCGAAGACGATAGCCTGATCGAGGGGGATGCCGATCATTACCCGCTCCGCTTTTAGCAGCCGGGCCAGATGTTCCGCCAGCCACCCGGTTAGGGCCAGCCGATCCGGTTCGTCCACGATGACACGGGCCACTTCTTGGAACTGAGCCAACTGGCCAGACAAGATCTGATTCTCCCGCTTTAACCGGGCATTTTCGCGGCTCAGGCTCTCAAGTTTGGCGGACGGGGAGGGCGACTCGCTCATGCCGTTGTTTCAATCGTGAAGATGGGCGAGATTGTAGTTCAACTCGAGGAAATTGCCAACTCGTTTTTTGCCCTTTTTGGTGAAGGAGTTGGGAACGAATTTTTGAGCTATCGCTGCAAAAACTCGATCAGCAGCCGGCTGACCTCCTCCGGGCTTTCGTAGGGTGGCACGTGGCCCACCTGATCGATCGCGTGAAATTCAAGCCGAGGCATCAAGGCCTTAAAGGTGGCGCTGGTCTCAAACGGGATGGTTCGATCTTCGCGACCCCAGATCAGCAACTGGGGCCGGCTCTCTTGACCAAGACGATGATACGTGGCCGTGATATCAATGAAGGAGAGGAGCCGCATGGTCGAGAGTACGGCCCGCCGGTAACGCTTGTCCTTGAACTGGGGCTCCATTTTGGGCAGAAATTCGCGAAAACGCTCCGGCTTGTAAAAGACCTTGGGGGCCATGGCGCTCAGCATTTTGCCGCCTAGATGGACCATCAGCTCGCCGGCCAAACGGGTCCCAGCCAGGCGGAGCATGAATGAGGGTTTGAGGCTGATGCCCGCCGGTGCCATTAAGCCCAACTTTCGGACCAAGGCCGGGTAGCGGTCGGTAAAGAGGGCGACGATCATCCCTCCCAAGGAAATGCCAACCAGGTCAACCGGGGTTTTGATCTTCAGCCCATAAAGGAGGTCGGAGAGCTGCCGGATGAACAGGGCACTGTCATAGTCGGTGTCCAGCGTAGCCGAATGGCCGCGGCCGTACAAATCGTAACGCAGCACCCGGAACCCCGCTTCGGTCAGGGGTGGGACGATGAAGTCCCAGATAAAGAAAGGAGTCGAGATGCCATGCACCAAGACCACGGTCTGACCCGCCGGCGGGCCGCTGAGTTCGTAATGGGTCAGGCCGTCAGGCAGCATGACGGTGCTGCCCCGGGCAAACGTCGGGCTGTCCGACGGTGGGGGCGGCGGAACGGGTTGAACACTTCTCATCTTATCCTCCTAGTAGGTCCAGCTTACAACGCAATCGCCCGACGGACAAAACCGGCGGCGGCATTTAACCGGCGCTGCGCCTCGTCGAGAGAGCAGCCGGTCAGCAGCATGACCACGGCCGGTTTGACCTCATAGCCGGTGTGCTCCAGCGTTTGGCGGGCCACCGCTGCATCGACCCCAGTGGCTTCTTGCACGATACGCCTGGCCCGGTCACGGAGTTTGGCATTCGTCGGCCGGACATCGACCATCAGGTTGCCGTACACTTTACCCAGCCGAATCATAGTGGCCGTCGTTAGCATATTCAGCACCATCTTTTGGGCCGTGCCGGCTTTCATCCGGCTAGAGCCGGCGATGACCTCCGGCCCGACCACCGGCACGATAGCGATCTCGGCCAGGCGGGCCAGCGGTGAGTCGGGATTGCAGGCTAAACCGACGGTGGCTGCCCCGCGTGCCTTGGCGGCCTGGACCACGCCCAGGACCCAAGGCGTCCGGCCGCTCGCCGCCAGACCGACCACAGCATCGACGGCGGTGACCTTGATCTCCTGCACCAGCCGCTCGCCGCCGGCTTCATCATCCTCGGCCGCTTCCGCCGAGTGGCGGAGGGCCAGGTCGCCGCCGGCCATGAAGCCTTGCACCAGGTCGGGCGGAACGCCGAAGGTCGGCCTGGCTTCGGAGGCATCCAGCACGCCCAGCCGACCGCTGGTGCCCGCGCCAAAATAGAGCAGCCGCCCGCCTTGGCTCAAGCGCTCGACGATCGTATCCACCGCGCGGGCGATTTGGGCCAGTTCTGACGCTACGGCCGCGGCCACTTTGGCGTCCTCCTGGTTAATCAGGGTCACAATCTCCAAAGCAGAAAGGGTGTCGATCTGCCGGCTGTGGGGATTTTGCTGTTCGGTGATGGCCACCGGTTTAGGATTTTCGCTCATAATCAGGTTCCATAGTTGTGGCCCGGCGTAATCTTGCCGAGCACCACCGGCCGGCGGGCGTGGGTGCAGCTCGGCAGGTTGCCGGGCCGGCCGTGCAGGGTCTCATAGGCCAGAACGGCAAAGGCGATGGCTTCTTTGGCGTCGCTGGTCAGGCCAACCGCTTCGTGGCTCAACACCCGGGCCGGGGCGAGATACTTTTCCAGCAGGGCGACCAGCGTCCCATTCCGGGCCCCGCCGCCGCCAAGAATGACCTCGGTGGGGAAGTGGGGCAGATAGCGGTGATAGGCCGCGGCAATGGACGCCGCGGTGAAAGCGGTCAGGGTGGCCACCAGGCTGGGACCAGCCAAACCCATGGCCTGAGCTTGCTCCCAAACTTCGCCGGCCAACGCTTCGCCGAACTGCTCCCGGCCGGTGGTTTTGGGCAGCGGCCGGCTGAAATAAGGCCGGGCCAGCAGCGCGTCGAGCAGCGCCGGGTCGATCTGGCCGGTTGCCGCTAAGCGTCCGTCCTCATCGAAGGATTGAGCGCCGCCCGTCAGCCGCCGCACGGCCGCATCGATCAGCATATTGCCCGGCCCGGTATCGAAGGCAATGACCTGCTCGGGGCGGCAGGCCGGCGGTAGATAGGTCACGTTGGCAATGCCGCCAATGTTCTGCACCGCCCGGCTATGAGTCGGATGGCGCAGCAGCAGCCAGTCGATGTAGCTGACCAGCGGCGCGCCCTGCCCGCCCGCCGCCACATCGGCCACGCGGAAATCGGCCACCGTGGTGATCCCAGTTCGCTCGGCGATGACGGCGGCCTCGCCGATCTGCAGCGTCGATTTGGGCCGCGCGCCGGCTTCGACGCTGTGATAAATGGTCTGGCCGTGCGAGCCGATCAGCTCGATCTCCCCGGCGGCCAACCCGGCGGCCTGCATAGCTTGGTGGGCCGCCTGGGCCAACCACTCCCCCAATTGAAAATTCAGCCGGCAGATCGCGTCGACGGTGCTGGTAGCCGGCTCGAACAGACGGAAAATCTCGGCTCGCTGCCAGGCCTCATAAGGCACAAACGTAAACGAAACCAGCTCTACCGCCAACTCCGGCGGCGCCCCTTTGATCTCCACCACCGCCGCATCCACCCCATCGACCGATGTGCCGGACATTAAGCCCAGAACCTTCATAAGCATCCCTCCGGGTTGGAAAGGAAAAATTAAAAATCAAAAATTAAAAATCGTTCAGGACAATCCTCCAATCCTCCAACCCTCCATCCCTCCATCCTTCCATCCTTCCATCCTTCCATCCTTCCATCCTTCCATCACCCCCCCCGCGTCGCCGGATCCAAAATATCCCGCAACCCTTCGCCCAGTAGATTGAAGCTTAAGGCGGTTAAGAGAATCGCCAGGCCGGGAAAAATGGCGACGTGAGGCGCGACCCGGATTAGCTTTTGACCCTGGACCAGCATCGAGCCCCAGGTGGCGGTCGGAGCGCTGACGCCCAGGCCCAGATAGCCCAGGCTGGCCTCGGTCAGAATGGCGCCGGCCACGTTGAGGGTCAGGATGACCAAGATTGGGCCGATGGCGTTCGGCAGGATGTGCCGGACGATGACGGCCGCCGGGCGAACGCCCACCGCCAGCGCGGCCTCGACAAACTGCTGCTCCTTCAAGGCCAGGTAGCTGCTGCGCACCACCCGGGCGTAGGCCACCCAGGTGGTCAGCGCGATCGCCAGGACCACGCGCGACAGCCCGGCGCCGAGAACGGCCAAGATCCCGATGGCCAGGACCAGGCTGGGGATGGCCTGAAAGGTATCGGCGAGGCGCATAATGACCGCGTCCAGCCGGCCACCGAAGTAGCCGCTGATCGCGCCCAAGCTGATACCGATCGCCCCGGCGAGGAGCATCGCGGCCATGCCGACAGCGAGCGAAATACGCGCCCCGAAGATCATACGGCTCAAGATGTCCCGGCCGATCTCGTCCGTGCCCAGCGGGTGGGCCAGGCTGGGAGGCTGGTAGAGTTGATCGGGGTTGGGCAAGTTGGGGTCTTGCGGGGCCAACAGCGGGGCTAACACGGCCACAACCACGATGATGGCGACGAGCATGGACCCCGTTAAGGCCTGGGGATTGCGCGCCAATTGATCCCAGAAGGTCGGTTGAACCCGGCGATCACGCTCGGCGGCGAGAGGTAAGGAGGAACTGGCGGCGCTACGCATCTCGCAGCCTGGGGTCGAGATAAGGATAGGTCAAGTCTGTCAGCAGGTTGGCCAGGACAATCGACAGGGACAGGATCAGAACCGCCGCCTGGACGACCGGAAAGTCGCGCCGAAAGATGCTCTGGACCAGCAGGTGGCCCAACCCGGGGATGCCAAAGACCTGCTCGATGATCACCGCGCCGCCGACCAGGTAGCCCAACTGCAAGCCAATCAGGGTGACAATCGGGATCAGCGTGTTGCGCAGAGCGTGGCGGGTGAGCACGGTCCCTTCCCGCAACCCTTTGGCTCGCGCCGTACGCAGATAGTCGGCGGACAAGACCTCCAGCATGGCGCCGCGCACGTAGCGGGTCACAAAGGAGAGGCGCGGGATCGCCAGGACGATGACCGGCAAAACATAGCCGGCCGCCGACTCGACGCCTGAGGCCGGCAGCCAATCCAGCTTGAGGGCAAACAGCAGGATCAACATCAAGCCGACCCAGAAGGACGGGATCGAGACGCCGCCCATCGCCACGACCAGGCTGAGGTAATCCAGCCAGGTATTGCGCCGGAGCGCGACCAGCACCCCCAGCGGTAGCGCAATCAGGTAGGCCAGAATAAAAGCCGAGACGGTCAGGGTCAGGGTGTAGGGTAAGGTCTGGGTGATCATCTGCATCACCGGGCGGCGGGTGACGAACGACTGGCCAAAGTCCAGCCGGACCGCTTGACTCAAAAAGGCAGCGTACTGAACCGGCAGTGGCTGGGTCAAGCCCAAGGCCTCTCGCAGCGCCGCTTTCTCCCGCTCGGCTTGGGGGCGCGGGTCACCGGCGTAGAGCAATTCGACCGGGTCGCCGGACAGCCGCATGACGACGAACACCACCGTGACCACCAGCCAGAGGGTGATCAGGCCTTGCAAGAGCCGCCATACAATGATGCGGGCCATGATCAGGGTTCAACCACCTCCGCCGAGCGCAGCCAGTAGAAGATATCGGTCGGCAGCGGCATCTCTTCGATGCCTTTCAGCCGGTCGTTGCGGTAGGCTCGAACCGTATCGTGGCTGTACAGAAAAACCGCGGCCGCGTCCTCATCGACGATGATCTGTTGAGCTTCGTGGTAAATTTGGCGGCGCTCCGCCTGATCGGTGATGGTTTGGCCTTGTTCCAAAAGCGCGCTGACCGTTTCGTTTTTGTAGGCCGAGGCGGTGCCCAGGATCCAATCCTGATGGAAGACCCAATACATATGATCCGGATCAACGATGTTACTGAAGCCGTACAACGCCAGCTCCGACTGGCCATCGCGGACCTCTTGATAGTAAGCCCCGGTCTCGACCGTGAGCAGCTCGACCTGAAGCCCCACATCTTGCAGATTGCGCTGAATGAGCTGAGCCTCGTTTTGTTGGTTGGGCGGCGCTTTCAGGGTCAGGGTCGTGCCGGAGTCCCAACCGGCCTCTTGCAGCAGGATCTTGGCCCGTTCCGGATCGTAATCGTAGCAGTTGACGGTGTCGTTATAAAAGGAGGAGCCGGTCGAGAGCGGGCCGCAGGTCCGGGTCACGATGCCGGGGAAAAGCTTCATCAACGCTTCTTTATCGATGGCGTAAGCGATGGCCTGGCGGACCCGCTTGTCGGCCAAGGCCGGCACGGCCTGGTTTAAAGTCACCATATCGTAGCCGAAGCCGGGGCTTTTGAGCAAGGTGATGTTTGCCACCCCTGCCAGCCGCTCGATGTCGGTGTCGGCGACGCCGATAATCAGGTCGTATTCGCCCGACTCCAGATTGACGAGGCGGGTGGCATCCTCCTCAACCCACTTGAAAACCAGTTCGTCGATCTTGGGTGCGCCGGCCCAATAAGCGGGGTTAGCCTCCAGCACCAGGCTGATCCCTGGCTCCCAGGCTTTCAGCTTAAACGGCCCGGTGCCGACGATATTCTCGGTCCAGACCTGATTTTTTTCGACTTCGGTGCAGACCTCGGTCGTTGAGTCGGCCTCCAACCCCTGCTCGGCCATGGCCGCCCGGCAGTCAGCGTATCGATCGCCCAGAATATGTTCGGGCATGATCCGCAGGTTGAGGGCAATACTTTGGACCATAAAATAGCCGACCGGATTAGCCGTATAGACGCGGATCGTCTGGTCATCGATCACCTCCACCGGTTGCTCCGGGTTGAGCCCAAACTCCAGAATAGGGCGCGGCCCGCGGGTCAAGGTCCAGGCTACGTCCTCGGCCGTGAACGGTTCGCCATCGTGCCAGGTCACGCCTTCGCGGAGCTTGAATTCGTAGGTGGTCGGATCAAGCTGCTCCCACTCGACGGCCAGACCCGGGATTAGCTCATCGGTGCGGGTGTCGTGGTAGACCAGCGGCTCGAAAATCTGCCAGGCCACACTAAAGGTGCCGGGCGTGTAGACGTAGTTGCGCGGGTCCAGGTTGGCCGGTTCCGTGCCCAGGCCGATGGTGACGGTTTTCAGCGCCTCCGTTTCGGTGGACTCCGGCGCCTGGCTGCTGCAAGCCGTCATGACCATGACGATGGCCAGCAGCCACAGGCCGAGATAGGTCTTGAAAGTTGTCATTCAAATCCTCCTTTGCTGTAAAAAGGAGGGCAGAGCTTGCTCTGCCGGCAAACCAAGGTTTGCACTCCTTTCAAATATCCAATGAAACCGGCAAGAGTCCTCGAGCCACCACTGCCCCAAACAGGACCCGGACCAGGGCGCGAAGCTGGACCGTGGCATCGCCGTAGGTGCAGAGGTAGGTACCGGCTTCGGGCCAGACCTTCAAATCAAAGGGGTTGCGGACGGCGGCGATGACAATGGGTTTGCGCATAGCCAACAACGCCTGGACACACCGGGCCTGACCGGCCCAATCGTCGGCATTGCGGGTGATGACCAGCAGGGTGTCGGCCTCTTGGGCCGCAGCCAAAACGGCGGGGCTATCCTCGTCGCTAAGCCGGGCGCTGAATGATTTTACCCAACTTTGGGGCCAGCGCCGGCCAATCTCGGCGGCCAGCAAGGCCGTGGCCTGGCGAGCCTCCTCCACCAGCGAGAAGCGGGGCAAACTAAAATCGATCACGCCCAGGGTTTGGCTTTGGCTCAGCCGCAAAGGCAGCAAGCCGGCATCCTTGACCAAGGTGATCGACTCGTCGGCTAGGCGTTGGGCCGTAGCCCGGTGCTCGGCACAACCGACGACTGTCAGGGGTGGGACAGCGGTCGCGGACAGGCGAGCCTTAGCGGCCATCACGCGCGCCAGCGAGGCCTCGAGCCGCTCTTCGGAAATCCGCCCAGCCCGGACCGCTTCGAGCAAGCCCCAGAAAACGCGTTGCTGGAGCTCGGCGCCGTGGGCGGGCATGAGCAGATCGACCCCGGCTTCAAGGGCCAGCACCGCCCGCTCCTCGGGGGGATAACGATCGGCGAGAGCGTTCATCTCCAGCGCATCGGTGGCAATGAGACCCTTAAAACCCAACGTTTGGCGCAGCAGACCGGTCAAAATCGCCGGTGACAGGGTGGCCGGTCGCTCGGGATCGTAGGCCGGGAAGCGGGCGTGCGAGGTCATGATTAAATCTACACCGGCCTCGATAGCAGCCTTGAACGGCAGCAACTCGACCTGGTGCAGGCGCGCTTTGGGGTGAGGAATGGCTGGCAAGTCGTGGTGGGAGTCGAGGTCGCTCTCGCCCAGGCCGGGAAAATGTTTGGCCGTGGCCAGCACGCCATTCGCTTGGTAGCCCCGGATAGCGGCCAACCCGAACTCGCGCACCGTCTCTGGCGTATCGCCGTAACAGCGAATGCCCAGCACCCGTTTGGTTGGGTTGGATTGAATATCGAGCACGGGAGCCAGGTTGACGTGCAACCCCAAGGCCCGCATCTCGGTCGCCAGGAGGCCGGCCGCCTGTTGGGCTCGGGCCGGATCGCCGGTCGCCGCCAAAGCCATTGCTCCAGGCACCACGGTCGCCGGTTCGCGCAAGCGGGAGACGATCCCGCCTTCTTGGTCGATATAGAAGAGGAGAGGGACAGGGGCTAAGGCTTGTAAGGTGGCGGTCAACTCGGCGACCTGGCGGGGTTGGTCGAGATTATCGCCGAATAAAATGATCCCACCCACCCGGCCAAGTTTGATCCAGTCGATTAACCAGGGCGGCGGTTCAAGCCCATCATAACCGACGGCCAGAAGCTGCCCAAGGCGCTGCTCAAGGGTCAAATCAGGTAACCCAGGCCGGTCAGAACGACCGTCAGCAGGCCGAAGCCCATCTCTTGAAAGCCGACCGTCCGGGCCTTGACCGGCGGCTGGCCGGGCCGCAACCCGATCACCGCGCGGCCGCACAAAATCGCCAGGGCGGCGACGGCTAGCCAGGGCACCCACGCGAAATAGGCGGCACCTCCAACGATGACCAGGCCGGCCAGATGGGCCAGCCAAACCGGCCCGATGGCGATCGGTTGGCCCCGCTCGAAGCGGAGTTTGGCCCGGACGTAAACCACGGAGGTCAGGGCGCGGGCCAGGAGGACCAGCCAGAGGCCAAAGGCCAGCCCGGGCGACCAGCCGCCGGCGATGGCGATGGCCGGCGCAATCGCGCCCAAGGCCACCGCCCCGCTGAGTTCCGGGATCAACTCCCGGCCGCGATTCTGAATATCAAAAAAAAGTTGGATAAGGGCCAGCGGGATCGCTAGCAGGAGAGGCAGCCAGAAGGCGGCCTGGCTGGTGAGGACAGCGAGGGCCAAACCGATGATGGCCAGCAGACCGTAGAGACCGGCAAAGCGAGCCGCCGAGGCCGAGCGCGGATACCAGCGTTTTTTGTAAGCATCGCTGAGCACAAGTTTGAGCGGCTGTTGCAGCAGAAAAACGCCCAGCGCCGCGACACCCAGCCACCAGCCCGCCGCCGCCGGCACGACGAGCAGACCCAGCAAAACCGGCTCAAGCAGAAATCCCCAGCCCCCGTGGGAGGCCGGCAGAGCGATGCTTTTGTATTTGGCGTAAGTTGGTTTAATTCCGGCTCCGGCCACTTTTTCTTCGCCCTGGTGAGTCTTCCCAATAAATCACGGTTGGGTAAAGGATTTTAACCTCAGTCCAGCGTATCAACAATTGCCGTGCTGGCCCCGGATCGGGTCAGGGTATAGTTGAAAACCAGAGTTTTGTCGTGTTTCAGACGGGTGAAGGCTTCTTTCAACTGTTGCTGGATTAACTCCTCATTTTCAGAGTCATTCATCAGGCCTAGATTGATGGCGAGATTGAGATGGGCCACTCTTATCCCGGCCTCGGCTAAAGTGACGGCGGCGGCCAGATCTCCGAGGGTGTTAGGATTGATCTGATCCACAATTTGCCGGACCAGGCCCACCAAGTTGACGCAAGCGAGGATCACGGCCAATTGAACCTGATTGGCCTGCTGCAAGGCGGCCTGGATCGCGGCTCGGCGGGTTTGGCGCTCAGTCTCTGTCCGTTTGGTTAAGCGATAGGCGGCCATAACTTGTTGAAAAGCTTCCTGGTCGCTTTCAAACAGACCGGTGAGTTCGGCCCGGAGTGCCTGGCTTTGGGCCAAGACCCCTTTCAAATCTGCCTCGAATTGGGCAAAAGAAGATCGCCCGATGGTCAAGTTGCAAACCATTTCCACGAGGGCCGCACTCATTGCGCCGCTTAAGGCTGCCGCTGCCCCACCCCCCGGCGCCGCCGCAGGCCCGCCTAATTCATCGAGGAAACTGAGTATTGAGGATTGTCTCTTATTCATGCGGGTCTCTTGACCATAGCCGGGGCTTAAGTGAGTTGATTATACTTGAAAACAGACCATCCGCCAAAGGGTTATAGAACTTGTCCCAAAATTTGGGCATCAGACCGATGAGGTTTTCTAAGCCTCATCGGTCTCAGCTCTTCTTTTGGAACTGTTTGACAGCCGGATTCTACCGGGTCATAATACCCTGTAGAAGGAGGAGAGATGTCATCCCTGATTTCCATCAACGACGAAGCAAAATCATTGCTCCAAGCGGTGCCCTACTTTCGGGCCTTGGATGACCGGGCGCTGGCCGATGTAGCCGAGGAAGTAGTGCCTCGCCGTTATCAGGCGGGCGAACTTATTTTCTTGGAAGGAGAGCCGGATGCCGGGTTGCACCTGGTCACGGAAGGGTTGTGCAAAGTGTACCGGCTGTCCGAAGAAGGCCGGGAGCATATTTTGGCCAACTTACGTCCCGGCGACTCGTGTAATGAAGTGCCCGTGGTTGATGGCGGTCCCAACCCGGCTAACTTCGCCGCGTTGGAGGACTCCACGGTCTGGATCATCTCGGCCGAGGCGCTGCACCGCCTGCGCCGGAAGCACCCCGCCCTCAACGATATGATTATCAAGAACCTGGCGATGCGCTGCCGGCAATTGGTCCAGCGCGTCTACAACCTCTCGTTTTTATCCGTCACCGGCCGGTTGGCGGCTTTTCTTCTTCAGCAAAGCAAAGAACAAAGCGAACTGAATCGCCAGCGCTGGACGCAGGATGAGATCGCGGCCCACCTCGGGACCGTGCGCGAAATGGTGGCCCGTGCCTTTCGCGAGTTGCAGCAGGCCGGCCTCATCGCCTTCGATCGCCACCGAATCGAGATCGTGGATCGAGCGGGTCTAGAGGCGCTAATTTAAGCTGGGTCGCTTGGCCCTAGTGGATAACCATTTGAACCGCTTCATCAACATTGACCCGGCCAAAGGCCAGATCGCGCCGGAGTTGGTGCATGCCTTTTATATAGCGCACCGAACCGGTCACGGCCCGAATAACGATGCTGTGGGTGGTCACCCCACCCCGCCGGTCATAGTGGATCCCTTCGAGCAGGGGCCCTTCGGTGATGCCGGTGGCAGCGAAAAAGGCGTCCTCTGACTTGACCAAAGTCTCCACGGTCAGAACCTCATTGATGTCGTTGGTTTCAGCCAGCACCAGTTCTCGCTCGGCCTGGCTTTGGGGGGCGCGGACCGCTTGCATCGCTCCGTCCAAGGCTTTAACCGCAGTCGCGGCGATGACGGCTTCCGGTGTGCCGCCAATGCCCATCAAAATGTCCACCCCCGTGCCCGGGATCGCGGCCATTAGCGCCCCGACCACGTCACCATCGGTATGAAGCGAAATGCGGGCGCCGGCCCGGCGGATTTCGGTGATGAGATCCTGGTGACGAGGCTTATCCAGAACAAACACGGTCAACTCGTTGACCGATCGGTGCAAAGCTTCAGCCACCCGGTGCAGGTTTTCGGTGGGCGAGAGGTTGATGTCGATGGCCTCCTTGGCTGCTTTTTCGACCACAATTTTGTTCATGTAATGCGAGGAACCGGGCAGCCACATACTGTGGCGATCGGCCATGGCAATCACCGAGATGGCGTTCGGCCGTCCTAAAGCCAGCAGGCGGGTGCCTTCAACCGGATCAACGGCCACATCGACCGCCGGCCCGTGGCCGCTACCGACCCGCTCGCCGTTATAGAGCATCGGAGCCTGATCTTTCTCACCTTCGCCGATGATAATGACTCCATCCATTTCCACCGTTTGCAGCACGGCCCGCATAGCATCGACTGCCGCTTGGTCGCCCGCTTCTTTGTTGCCCATGCCCATGTAGTGCGCTGCACTCAGGGCTGCCGCCTCTGTAACGCGGACAAGCTCTATTGCTAAGTTTCGATCAGGCTTGAGTGACATAGTTTCTTTCCTTTAAGATTTGGTGTAAAATTGGGCCGGACCGTAAGCCCGTATCCTTCAGGGATAGCGTCTTTAGTTTACACTTTAATTGTGAAAAATGTAACATAAAAATGGGTAGGCTTAACCCATTACTTTGGGTAGGAGTGTCTCACCGCCCATCCCGCCTAACTTGACCTTGACCGGAAGCCCAATTGTGAATTTCGCTTAGAGCGATTATCATGGGCTGACGATCCACCATTAAAATCAAGGGTCAGTATCAACGTTAGATACAAATTTAGCCGATGCCGCAATCATTACGCTACGCCTGCGAAGCAATTTTGCAAAGTCTGATCGAAACCGCCGAAGCGACGGCTGCCGCTTTGGTGCTGGTTGAGGGGGCCACCGAAACACCGCACCTGTTGGCCCAAGTTGGTCGGCTCACCCCAGCAGTTTGGGTGCGGCAATTTCGGGAACGGCCGCCGGATGTTTTTCTCCAGCCCTTCAACACCGGCCGGAGTACCACCTCGGCTTTTGTGGCGATCTACGCCGCCGGTCGGCTCGAGTGGGACCAGATGCAGCAGAGCCTGATCCGGGCCACGGCCTTGAGTTTGGAGCGTCTGTTCCAGAGTCGGGAAAGTGAATTTGATTGGCGCCAGTTGACGGCCTCGCACCGGATCCTGCCGGTGACCGAAGAGGAGCTATGCCGGATTGTGCTCGATATCCACGATGGACCGGTCCAAAAGCTTTTTTCGGCGCTCAGCCACGTCAGTCACCTGCAGTACGTAACCGACCAGGCCTTGACCCAACTGCCCGATCCTCATGTTCAGCATCTGGGTGTTTATCAAGAGACGCTGGATCGGGTGGCCGGTTTACTTGAAGCCTCGCTGACTGAAATCCGTACCTTCCTGGGGACCTTCCACCCGCCTGAATTCAAGCAACGCTCCCTGCTCGATGTGCTGGAGGGCCTGATCATTCAGCACGAAGAGTTAACCGGCACCACCGTGCATTTTGAAGCCAGTGCCACCCTGCCCGAGATCTCCCCACCGGTTAAAATTGCGCTCTACCGGATCTTGCAGGAGGCGCTTTCAAATGGCGTTCGCCACGCCGGAGTCAATGAGCACTTTGTGTACTTATGGTTTTGGCGCGAAGATCTGTATCTGGAAGTGGTTGACTTCGGGCCCGGCTTCGAGCCTCCGCGTTTGAGCGGACCGGCCGCCACCGAGCGGACGGAGCATATCGGGCTGCGGGGGATGCGGGACCGGGCTCAATTGGTCGGCGGGACGTTTGAACTGATGAGCCGGCCCGGTCAAGGAACACGAATCAAAGTCTGCGTGCCGGCATTCACCACTTAATTCGCTTGCCAGCCCGGCTAATGCGCCTAACAGGTAGACAAGGCCTGAGCGGTCGACTGAGCTCACGCCAAGGTCTTGTTGCAGACCGCTGGTTGAGCTTGTCGAAACCAACGGCTTCATAATTTATTGAGATGTGACCATTTAGTGGAGAAAATTGGGCGCTTGAAACAGTTCTGTCGAGTTAAGGGCCGGCCCGGCTGCGGCCCGAGCAGGCTGCGACCAGCGCACCTTTAGTTGCAGGGCGGCATGATCCGAAACACGACCCAGGCCGCCCGAGGTTAGAGGTAGGGCTTCCTCAAAAAGCAGTTCGACAGTGGCCTCAAAGCGGCGATGATGCTGCGGCGGCCGGACAAAAACGTGGTCGATGGGCTGGTGGTAGCGGCTGGGCAAGGAGAAGAGCGGGAAATAAGTCGGCCCGGTATGACCATCCAAGGGATCAATCACGCCGGTGGCCGCCACAAACTCCTCGTAGAGCCAGCTATGGCGGGGTAAATTGAAGTCACCGGCAATGAGAATCAAGCTGTCAGGACTGAGTCTATTAACGACTGCGGCCAACTGCCCCAATTGCGCCTGTTCCAGCCGGGCATAACGATTGGATCGCGACCAATCCCCATCATAATTCGCCGTTAAGTGAGTGTTCAATATAATAATAGACTGATCCGCATGCCATAGCTCCGTGGCCAAGATACCCTTGTGCAGGAGTCGGTCGGCCAGCGAAGGGGTATGCCACCAGCCCCGCTTGGGGTAGAGGGTGAAGCTGGTTTGGCTAAAGGTATGGCGCGAGAGCGTCATTAACCCCCCTTTGGGCGCGTAGAGGAACGGCTCGTAAGCGGCGTAGGGAAACCGGGAAAAACTCTGGGTCAGAAGGGGGACATAGTTCCAAAGCTGCACTTCTTGAAAGCAGATCGCATCAAGGGCAGGATGGTCCAGTTCACGCGCAATGGTTGTTAGGCGCGCGCGCGTGTTCTGGATAAAAGGAACTCCTAAGCAGTTGAGAGTGACCAGGTTGAAAGAAAAATCGTTGGCTATCATATCCAGGGTAACAAAAACTTCATTCACTGTACCCGAAATGCTGGCCAAACGCAAGTGGCAGAATGCGTTTCGTTACGCACTCTGGTTAAGTTTGGCCGAGACAGCCGAGGCCAACCGCCGCCATTTTGGCCTGACCACTACCTGGCTGCCACACCTGCTGGGGAATAGCTTTATCCTGCTGGTGCCGGAACTTTACCGCTTACTCGACCGGGGGCTGGGTCTGTCAGAAACGATCACTCATGAGCGGTCGCCCTCATTAGCCGCTTTACGGGCGAGTTTTGAACAGTTGACTCGCGACAACCCCGGCTATGTGACCTATGTGGCGCCAGTGACTCTGGCCTATCTGGTCTCTCATCCTCGTTTCAACATTTACCGGGGCCGTTGGGGTGAGCTCACCCTGCTCGGCTTTGGACTGGACAGCATTCCTCACAGCACCACCGCTTACGGTTTGACCAACTTGGTCATCGATACCGTGGAGACCGTCGATCGCCAGATGCCCGCCGACGCTGCCCTGGCAGGTCCCGCCCACTGGCTGGCCAACCACAAAATCTTAGTGTCGGGAGCTGTCCTTGGAGTGCTAACCGTGTTGTATGAAAGCGCTGAATATGTTATTTACCGGTCTGAACTCAAGGCCCGCGACAACGACCCGACTCAGATCAACATGATGTGGGGCACTAAGGATACCGTTTTTGATGTTCTCTCTAACATTCTTGGCTGGCTGATCGCGGTTTGGCGCCGGCACGGATGATCCCCATAGTACTGTTATTTTCATGGAGTCAATCTTGACCCAAGATCTTTGATAGAGCGAGGATCAATTACCTTGACCAATTCCGTCTTTGAGATTTCCATAATTTTGGTACTACTGGTAGGAAACGGGCTGTTTGCCATGGCCGAGATTGCCGTGGTGTCGGCCCGGAAGGTACGCTTGCAGCAACTGGCCGAGTCCGGCAACGCAAAAGCCAGAACAGCCTTAGAGCTGGCCAACGCGCCTAACGATTTTCTGGCCACCGTGCAAGTGGGAATTACCCTGGTCGGGATCCTGGCCGGCGCCTTTGGCGGGGCCACCCTGGCCAGTGAGATCGCCTTGCTGTTCGACGCGGTGCCGGTGTTGAGACCCTACAGCGGGGTGTTGGGCGTGGGTGTAGTGGTGGTGGCCATAACTTACCTCTCGTTGGTGATTGGCGAACTGGTTCCCAAGCGGCTCGCCTTGGGTAACGCAGAGCGGATCGCCACCCGTGTGGCCCAACCCATGCGACTGTTAAGCCAGGTCGCCCGGCCGGTGGTTGCCCTGCTCAATATCTCTAGCACCTTTGTCATTCGCCTCCTGGGCGTCAAACCTTCAGCGGAACCGCAGGTGACCGAAGAAGAGATCCGGGTTTTGATCGAACAGGGCACCGAACTGGGCGTCTTTGAAGAGAGCGAGCAGGACATGATTGAGAGCATCCTGCGTCTGGGCGACCGCCGGGTGGAGGCCTTTATGACGCCTCGGACAAAGATTGTGGCCTTGGAGTTGGAGGATGCCCCAGAGGAGAGTAAGCAGAAGATTATCAACGGGCATCACTCTCACTATCCCGTGGTTCAAGATAGCCTGGATAACGTCATCGGTATGGTGCGGACCAAAGATCTGGTGGTTCAGGCCTTACAGCAGCAGCCGTTGGAGGTGCAGGCGGTGATGCAATCGCCGCTCTTTGTCCCGGAGAGTATGACCGCGCTGGAGGTGTTGGAACGCTTTAAAGTGGAAGGCATGCATGTCGCCTTGATTACCGATGAATATGGCGGCATCCAGGGAATGGTCACTCAAAACGACATTTTGGAAGCCATCGTCGATGATCTGCCCGGCAGCGACCGGTTGATGCAACCGCAAATCGTCCAGCGGGCCGATGGTTCCTGGCTGGTGGATGGTCTGCTGCATATTGATAAGCTCAAGGAGCTGCTTGACGTGGAAATGCTGCCGGATGAAGAGGAAGAAGGGTTTCAGACGGTCGGTGGGTTTATGGTTAGCCAGTTTAACGACATTCCCCGGGCCGGCCAAGTGTTCGATTGGGATCGATTTAACTTTGAAGTGGTCGATATGGATGGTCGCCGGGTGGATAAGATCTTGATTACCGGCCACCAGGTGGCCCCGGCCGAGTCGGCCGAGGGTGACGGATAAGATTACCGGACTCGCTCGCCGCAACGGGCGAGTCAGCTAGCCGGTCACCTTGTCAGCCGCCGCGCCGTACAGATTTTCAAAGGCCAAGGTTACGGCCTCGTGAAGATAGACCCGTTCCACCGGATCGAGCCGGTGGTAAAGATACTTCTGGATCAAGAGATGGCGGAACCGGGTACGCGGAGAATCCGGAGTTGATGGCGACCGAACGATACGCCGCTCCGCTGGCCGGAACCGAGGGCCAAGCGCCGGTCGAACCGGGATATCAATTTATCCGGCTGCACTAGGGGATGGAAATCCGGAGACGAAGGGTGAAACGAAACCCTTCGTCGGCCGTGGTGGATCACCGCTTTGGGCACTGATATGTCTGTTGGCGACTCTGCGGGTATAATGACCTGGTTCATCAATACCATTTAACCAGGAGAGCCAACGATGGAGCCAAAGAAACCCGTTTGCGCCGTGATCAAGAGCGGCCAATCCTATACGGGCAAACAAGCCTTAACCTATTTTGCCGGTGTCTCGGCCGAGAACACCGGCTCGCGCGGCATTTGCATGCATCTGCTGACCATCCCCCCTGGCGGCCGGGCGAAAGCGCATCTGCACGAAAATCATGAAACAGCGATTTATGTGCTGAGCGGCGAAGGGGGCATGTGGTATGGCGAGAAGCTGGCAGAGCACGCGGTCGCTAAAGCCGGGGATTTTGTTTATATCCCGGCCGGCGTGCCCCACTTGCCTTATAATTGCAGCGAGACCGAACCCTGCCTGGCCGTGGTGGCCCGGACGGATCCCAACGAACAGGAAAGCGTGGTGCTCTTACCCGAGTTAGACTCGCTGCCTTGATCTTCTGGCCTGTGTTCTCTCTAACCCGGCTCGAACCCCAGCCGGGTTAGAGTTTTGGCTTGCTCTAATAACTCTCAAATATTTAACGCCTCAGTTCGTCGCTCGCTCGTTTGGGCGACTTTTTTTCTAACCTTACCCGACTGAAAAATAAAGAAATAACTATCCGTTTGGAGATTAGCCTTCACCCAGATTGGTCTACAAATCCGAAGCCAAACCTATTACTCTAGAGTCTAGGAAGTTCTTAAGCCTTAGGAGATATAACGATGTTGCTTATCGAAGCCGCCAGCACCTTTGACCTTGATCGCACCAAAATATTTGCCGAGTTCGCTCAGAAGCGGGCCGAAGGAAATCTACTGGTGCCGCCCACTCTCCTCTCGAAAGAGGCGCGGCGCCTCCACATCCGGCAGACGTTGCGCGAGGACCACCAGTTTCGCCTTAACAATCGGCCGGAGGGCGCTCAGGAGAAGTTCGATAAGCTGGCTAAGTCGCCCTTTACCTTTTTTAGAGGCACAGCCCTGCTTTATTATCGGGACTACGCCGGGATTGATGCCCACTTGCCTTATGTTTTCACGATCGGCGATGTTCACCCCGAGAATTTTGGGGTGATGCCCAATGAGGATGGCGCGCCCGTTTTTGGGATCGATGACTTTGATGAAGCTTACATCGCCCCCTTCTCTTGGGATGTGCGCCGCGGTTCGGTTGGATTTTATATTGTGGCTAAAGAGAACGGTCTAAGCCGGAAAAACCGGGACAAGATCGTTAGGGCTTTTATCGGCGGGTATCTGGAAGGGCTCAAAGAGTATGCCCGCGATGATCGGGAAAAGTGGCATGAATACCGCATCGATACCAGCCCAGGAATGATTAAGGAGCTACTCGAGGAGGCCCAAAGCGGCAGAAAAGCGTTTTTAGCTGACCTCATCGAACTGGACAAAGAGCGCTTCGTCTCCTCCGACAAAATCGTGCCCCATTCTAAGTATATTGGCAAATTTCAAGAAGCCATTGACCAGTATCGCCAGAGCAAAGACATTGACGAGCGAGGCCGAGCCGGGCATTTCAAGGTCAAGGATGTGGCCATTAAAAAAGGCAGCGGTACGGCTAGCCTGGGCTTGGACCGCTTTTTTGTCCTGATCGACGGCCCGACGGATGACCCCGGCGATGACATTATCTTGGAGATCAAACAAGCCCGGCAGTCCGCCTTGCACGGCCTGGTGCCCGATCGTAGCAATGGCAAAAAAGGGAGTAACGGCCAGCGGAAAAACTCGAAAAAAGCTGAGCGAATTGTGGAAGCTCATGCCGTCCACTTAGTCGGGGGCGACCCTTACTATGGGCATGCTACGATTGACGACATCAGTTTTTTGGTGCGGGAACGCAGTCCATATAAACATGAAATTGAGGTCGATGACCTAAGCAAAGCAGAGTTGAAAGAATACGCCGAGATCTGTGGTAAGGTGCTGGCCCAAACTCACGCCCGCTCTGATCAAGATACCGGGATTTTGGAAGGAGAGGCTGAAAAGCAGATCCTCTCCTCGATCAATCTTAAAGTTTTCACTGAAGATATGGTTCGTTTTGCTCACCGGGCAGCCAAGCGCATTTACAAAGATCACCAGCTTTTTCAAAAGGATCATAGTTTGGGTGCTTTCAATTTTGTCACAAAATGAAGTTAAAGGCAGGCAAGGGAAAGGATAAAAATCATGGGTATTTTTGACAAAACTAAACCGGTAGCAGGTCTGTTTACCGACGATGCCGAAGTACAACGCGTCGTTGAACAGCTTCAGGCCAAGGGGTACGGCCTCGAAGATGAAGATGATTTTGTCATCATCGACAGATCTTGGGTGGACACTAAATTCTCCGGCGGTGGTCAGGGAATGGCTAATCCGGCCGGACACGGCAGCCCGGGTGGCGTAGCGGTGGTACCCCAACCCTTTGACCCGGGGGTAGAGACCGGGCGGCAACCGACTCAAGGTGGCTTTGAAGCGATCAAATCGGCCATCAAGGACAGGGGCGTCGATGATGAAACGGCGGAATTTTTTGCTCAGCGGGCGGCTCGAGGGGCTAAAGTAATTGTCGTTCAGGCTGATGAAGATGAAGTCGGAGAAATTCAAAGGCTCTTTGAAGACATGGGCCAGGCCCGCACTGAGGTGGATTGAGCGCCGGAGAAAAGGTTTAATACCATGCTAAAAAGCGCCTATAAGCTGTTAGGTATGGCCGTCGCCACTACAGATGGAAAGGCCGGAACCGTGCACGACCTGCTTTTTAACGACCAGTCCTGGCAGGTTGAACAGATCGTGGTTGATACCGGCAACATCTTTCCCGGTCGAAAAGTAGTAATAGAACCCAGCTTCGTGGATCATTTACAGTCCACTGACTCGCAGCTTCAGACTCAATTGAGTCTGGATGAAATTCAGCATCGTCCCCGTGTTTTCCCCTTCAACCTGGAGCAGCCCGCGGCTCCAACTGCGGTCGAGCAGCCGGAGTTGCCCCTCGAGCGGTTAGGCGGGGGACTATTTCAAGAGCAGACGGTGGGTATGGAGCCCGATTCGATTTTTGAAACGATCAAAGCTCAAGAAGCTAAAGAGAGAGCAGTCGCCACCGGCTCGGGGAAGAGGCCGAGCCATAACTACTACAGTGCCAAGGAAACAATTGGCGCCGCCGTGGTAGCGAGTGACGGTGACCTGGGTCATATTGAGGATTTGCAACTTGAGGCTGAAACGTGGTTGGTCAAACAGGTAGTGATCGATACCCGGAACTGGTTGCCGGGTCGGAGAGTGCGAGTTGAGCCTCGTTGGATCGACTTGATTGATCCGCTCCGTAACAAAGTTTACGTGCGCATCTCGCAAGCAGAGCTTGAGACATTGCCCGAGGCTAACCTCTCTGATTGAACGGTAACATCCTCCGGGGGGGTAGCCCACCTGGGCAAGACTCTTTAAGAGAAAGGGTCGAGAAAAATAGCTCTGTCGGTGAGGGAAAGCTATCTGTTTGAGTATAGCCTGACCCACGAATCAGTGATAGGCTAAAGTTAGAGATTTTAAGATTTGCTGGTCTATCCCAGCTACCTAGGTTAAGGAGGCAAGAAAATGCCGACTTCCGTTCTAGCAGTGTTTAACACTGCTCAGCAAGTTGAAACAGCAGTTAACAGTCTGATGGCTGCCGGCTTTGACCGGCAGCGAATGAGTTTGCTTACCCGAGAAGACACCGTGCCCGTGGCCGCCCTTGCTCCTCAAGTCAACCATGAAGTCACCGAGGGAGTGGCTGCCGGCGCGGTCAGCGGGGCAACCCTGGGGCTCTTTGCCGGGCTGGTCATTGGCGCTATCGCCGTGCCCGGCGTAGGCACGGTTCTTTCCGGCGGGGCCTTGGCCAGTCTCCTTGGTGCTTCGGCCGTAGGGGCTGGCGTTGGGGCCGTAGCTGGAGGCACGCTCTTGGGCGGTTTAGCTAAACTAGGCGTCAACCAGAAAGAAGCAGAGCTTTATGCCGAGGCCGTAAGACGAGGCAAAATTCTGCTGGTGGTCGAAGCTTCGGACAACCAGGTTGAAAAGGTCAAAGCGATTACCGCTCAGGCTGGCGCTGAGGAGATTAATTCTCTTCAAGCTCACTGGTTGGAAGAAGGAGGGCAGGGGTTCAAGACGAGGAACTCACCGTAAAGGTCGGCGGTAGGCGCCTCATACTTGAGTCATATTGGCCTGAGCTTGTCAAGGCCGTTGGTTTCAACAGGCTCAACCAACTAAGAAGTTGCTGAAAAAGTTGTACAGATTTGAAAGGAGTTAACCATGAATTGGGACATTATCGGCGGTAAGTGGAAGCAGTTTAAGGGTGATGTTCAAAAGCAGTGGGGTAGGCTCACTGATGATGAGTATGATGAAATTGCTGGCAATCGGCAGAAGCTGGCTGGTAAATTGCAGGAAAAATACGGCTACTCCAAGGATAAAGCCAACCGGGAAATTGATGAGTTTATTCAAAGGTATTAAGCCTAAGAATTAAGACCCGATTGCAAGAGGGGATGGTTCTAGAACCATCCCCTCTTTTTGTGGGCCGGGCAGCAGGCCTATTTTCTTGTGAAATCTCCTAAGGGCCTCTACTTCTTTACCACCACCACCACGGTCATATCATCATGTTGTTCGGCCTCGCCGGTAAAGTGCTGAGCAGCGTCGATAATGTAGTCCGTAATGACCTGAGCATCGCGGCTGTCAATAATCTCCAAAATAGTCTGCTCCAACCGCTCAAAGCCAAATAGTTCACCGTCGTCATTTTGGGCCTCAACGATGCCATCGCTGGTTAAGATAATTGTCGTGAACGGATCGAGGAGAAACACATCATCCTGGTAAGTATACTGAGCCGCCGGCAGCGCCCCGATCGGTAGACCCCCGACCGGCAGATAGCGGCAGCCATGGACTGTCGCGCCGATGGGGGCAATCATACCGGCGTTGGCCGCCGTCATCAGGCTGCCCTGGGCCTGCGGCTCGTCTGCCTCGCTTTGCTCTTGCGGCAGGGGCTCGAAGGTGGCAATCTGGAGGGCGATATTCATCTTGTTTTCTCGTAGCCGGTTAAAAAGTTTGGTATTGAGTTTGTTAAGAAGCTCACCGGGGCTAACTCCTGGGCCGGTCTGGGTTTCGATCGCCGTAATGCCGGCCGCCATATAAAGCGCCGCCGGAATACCTTTACCGCTCACATCACCGATCGCTACCCCTAACTCCTCCGGCTTGGTTGAAAAGAAGTGAAAGAAGTCGCCCCCTACTTGCCGGGCCGGCACAATTCTGCCGGCAATGTCCAGTCCGGGAATTTGAGGGATAAATTGGGGCAGCAACGTCTCCTGGATCTCGTGGGCAATGGTCAATTCACGCTCGATATCGCGAATTTCAATTTCGTGCAGCCGGGCGTTCTCCAGGGTCACGGCCACCTGGTTAGCAAAGGCCGTAGCCAACTCAGCGTCCTCGTAAGTGTAGGCGTCGTATTGGGCGTGATCAATACTGATGAGACCGATGACCTTATCACGGGCAATAAGCGGAATACCCATCCAAGATTTGATGTGACTGTGTTTGGCGGTGCCAAAGGCTTTGAGCATTCTGGAAACATCGCCAAAAACGAGCGGCTTGCGGCTTTGAATAGCGATGGCTCCAGGTTCTTCATGATCTTCGTCGGGATGAACGGGGTAGATCAAGCCGATATGTTCGGCTACGTTTTGAAAGCCACGCCCGGCAATCACCCGCCGGTAACCGCGCTCGATCAGGTGAATCGCCGCGCTATCATATTGGATGACCCGGCCTAATTCGACCAGGATGCGCTCCAAAACTTCTTTGAGGTTGAGACTCGAGCTCACCACAGCCGCTACTTCACGCAGCGTCTCCGCTTGCTCTCGCCGGCGGTATTCTGACTCGTAGAGCTGCACGTTTTGCAGACCGACCCCAAGTTGGTCAGCCATGGCCTGGCCGGTGGAAACATCCCAGTCATCGAAGGCTCGGTTGTGCCGGGTATTCTCGGCCACCAAAGCCCCGACAATTGCCTCTCGCATCCGAACCGGGATAACTAAAATTCTAAATGACTCCGGATCGCCCCAGCCTCCCGCAGGCGGAAGCTCGGGGAGGGCGGCAAAGGAGGGGGTTTTAGTCAGCCAGTCGGCTTTAGGGTTGTCAATGGGGACCGGTCGATCGGTGCGCCGAAGCCGCTCATAAACCGGATTATTTGGCAGCGGAATGCGGTGTCCTTCGGAAATGGGCTCAATGCTGTTCTCAAGCGAAGGTCTGCTGCCGGCGGTGCTCGGCGGGCGGACCGGCTGCTCGTCCTGTAATCGAGCTTTGACAATCCCACATTTAGTGTTGAAGTCAAAGATGACCACCGCCCCCTGGGTTAGATGGAGGGCTTGCAAAAACTCTCGCAGCACAACATCGATGATCGCCTGCTGATCCTGCCGGGTGGTTAGAATACTGGCCACCCGGTACAGCGCGGTTGTTTCTTCCAGCGTCCGCTGGCTTTGTTGGAGGTACATCAGGTTCTGCAGCGCGATAGCCATCTGGCTAGACAAAGCGCGGGCCAGGCGGACCTGGTGAGAATCGAATGTTCGCTCCGGCCGCGAGTCCCACAGCTCTACCCAACCGATGCTTTCGCCTCGCGCTACGAGAGGCACGAGTAGCCGGGCGTAGCCACCGTACGCTTCCATAATCTGCCGCTCTATCTCGTCGAGCGCGGGATTGTCACGGTAGAGGAAAACCGGCCGCTTTTGATCAATCAGCGTAATCAACGTGGCCCGTTGCATGAGATCAAGTCCGGGTTCGAGCGGGTCGATCCCGGGCTCTGCCACAAATTGGGCTTGAATGCGGCTTTTATTCTGCTGGCGATCCCAACTGGCGATAAAGCCGCGACTGACTTCAATTACCTGCACCAACTGCCGGATCAGGTTCTCAAGAACCGCTTGATGATCCCAATGGCCGGAGATAGTGCGGCTAGCCTGATCAAGGATGGATAACTCCACCAGGCTGCGTTCGCTCTCTTCGTAGAGACGGGCATAGTTAATGACCAACGAGGCCTGCTGAGCCAGACTGTCCAATAAATAGTGCTCAACCAAAGAGAAGGGGCGCCCGACTCGGCTCACCAGCAAGAGGCCTATGACGCCGCGGACGGCGGTTAGGGGGGCCACCAGCAAGTAATCTTGCGGATCATAAGGCAGTACCGGATTAAACTGCTGTCCCCGCAGCATCTGACTGCGGCTGTGAGCGGTCAGGTTATCCAGGGGCGGGCGGCCTACCGCTATTGATGCGCCTTGCCGTGAGTGGGCCAGATAACCAACGGCTTGGCTTAGACTAAATTTCTGATTGTCCTTATCCAGAAAAAAGATCTGGCCGCCGGCTACCCGGAGTAAGGGAAGGGCTTGCCCCAGCAGGCGCTCCAGCACTTCGCTGAGTGAGGCCTGATCGGACATTTGGTAAAGCATATCGGCCAGTTGCTGGAGGCCCAGACTAAGGCGCATCGTTTGACGCTCGGCTGAAAGCTCACTTTTATGGCCGGGCGTGATGACCAAACGGACCTCATCGGCGGCCACGAGAGGGTAAGCATAGACATCTAGTTGTTCTTCCAACCCCGCGCCGTCTGGGGAAACCAGGGAGACGAATACGGCGCGGCCGCTCGAGCGGGTCTGGTCGACTAAATCCTTAAACCGGCTCAATCTCTCGGCTGAGAGGGAAAGGTCATGGAGTGTTCGCTCCGGCCCAGCAGCCTTGGTGATGCCTAGCAGCCTTTCCGCCGCGAAATTCCAGGCCTTTAGGCAGTAGTCCGCATTAAGGGTGACCGTCGCCGGGTCAGCCTCGGTTTCGGTGGGTGAGTGATCAGGGAGATTGGCCGGCAGCGAGGAAAGCTGATCCTCCAGCCAGGCGTGGTATAGAGCAGCCAGGCGTCGGGTCAGAACAAGTTTCCCGGCGGCTGAAAGAGGAATAAAGTCATCCGCACCATTCTCCAACGCTGCGAGCACGGTGTTTTCGGCGGCATCCGGGGCCACTAACAGCAGGACGGGTGGGTGGTGATAAGCTTGAGCCAGGGCCGCCAGATCGACGGCCACCGGATCGGCCAGGGCAGCCACGTTAAGCAGGATCACATCCACCGGCTCCGGCTCGCTGATGGCCTGGCACAGTTCTCTGGCGACGGATAGGGTATAGCTCGAAAATTGTTGGCCAATCAGCCTGACGAGTTGAGCAGTCAGATCGATGTCGTTTTGGATAAGCCGAATGGTAAAAAACTGAGACATACGCACTGGTGACGTTTGTTTCAAAGTTGATTATTATCATACCATAAAAACTTAGTTTGAGTTCACTTTTCGATTTCCATTTTTATAGGACTTATGGCGCACTGGAAGTGCCTTCTAACGGGTTGGTCCCCCGCTTTTCTTGACTAATCTTCTATATCTAGTACAATAACTTGAGAAGAGGCACTAGATGTTGTGTTTCTCTGGGATCTAATGATCTTCTTCTAGACCCGAGAGCTTTTTTGTCGGTTAGGGTGGCACGGCTATAATCTCAATTATGTCTAGTCAGAGAATTCCCCGGCGCGTCGTCCTCAAAAGCTTGGCCGCTGCTGCCCTGTTGAGTGGTTGCCGTCCAGCCGACTTGACCTCGTTCTTTGGGCCGACAGCAACGCCCTTACCTGCCCCCACTCCCACCCCTTTACCCAGCGCCAACGGACCGGCTCAGGCTTTTCTTGAGGCCTGGCAATCCGGCGATTACGCCACGATGTACAGTCTGCTCACCCCGGCCGCCCAGGCTCGCTTTCCCCAGCCCGAGTTCCAGGCCCGTTACACCGGCGCCCAAACCGAGGCGACCGTAGAACAGGTTGACGTCCAGCTGCTGTCGCTGCTGCACGAACAAGACCGGGCTTCGGTCCTGTTTGAATTGATCTGGCACACCCTCCTGTTTGATGATTTAGAAGTCAACAATCAACTCCAACTGGCTTGGACCGAGGGGCGGTGGGGCATCGACTGGCAGCCCACGATGATTTTGCCTCAACTGGGTGAAGGCGTTAACCTGGCGTTTCTGAGTGAGCAGCCCACGCGCGGCAACATTTACGACCGCAACTTTCATGCTCTGGCCACGCAAGGGGAGCGAGTGACGATCGGGCTGGTGCCGCAGCAGATGGAACAGCCGGAAACCGTGATTTATACGTTAGCCCAAGTCACCGGCGTCAGCCCCGAAAAAATTACGGACCGGATTAACGCCTCTCAGCCCGATTGGTTTGTGCCGGTGGCCGATGTCTCCTTTGAAACCAGCCTGGAAAACGATGCCTTGCTCAACCAACTAGTCGGGGTGACCCGTCGCACCCGTTCTGTCCGGGCCTACAGTGACGGTGACGTAGCCGCTCATCTGATCGGTTACCTCGGCGCTATCCCGGCTCCGCAACAGCAAGCTTATCTCCAACGCGGCTATAACGGCGATGAACTGGTCGGCCTGACCGGGATCGAGGCCTGGGGCGAAGAGGCCCTGGCCGGGCAGCGCGGAGGGCGGCTGGTTACGGTTTCGCCGCCTCCGGGCCGGCAAGTGTTATCAGAGATTGCGACGGTCACCTCGCAGGCAGGGAGTAGCGTCTATCTCACCCTCGACACCAATTACCAAGCTGCGGTTGAACGCATGCTGGCTAATCGTAAAGGGGCCGTGGTCGTCATGAATCCTGATAACGGCGATATCTACGCCCTGGCGACCTACCCTCGGTTTGAACCCCAGATCTTCACCGATGGCCTCGACCTGACTGCCGGGCAGGCCCTTTTCACCAATCCGGATCAGCCACTGATCAATCGCGCCACGCAGGGGACCTATCCTCCTGGCTCAATTTTTAAGATGGTCAGTCTGGCTGGCGCGCTAGAGAAACTGAAACTGGCTCCGGAAACGACGTTTACCTGTACAGGCAAATGGACCGGCCTGGGACCGCAATTCGAGAAGAAGTGCTGGCTGGAGACCGGCCATGGCCAAATCAACCTGATCGATGGCTTGACCCAGAGCTGTAACGTGGTCTTCTATGAGATCGGGTTGGCTCTCCATCGCACCGATCCGGCTCTGCTGCCGGAGCTGGCTCGTAGTTTCGGCTTTGGGGTGCCGACGGAGATCATTGGCGCTGAGGAAGCGCAGGGTGTGGTGCCGGATAATGAGTGGGCCAGAGTCAATCTCAACGTCCCGCTGTACGACGGTGATGCCGTCAACTCCGCGATTGGTCAAGGTTATACCCTGGCCACGCCGCTTCAAGCCGCTCGGATGCTGGCCGCTATCGGTAACGGCGGCCGCCTGGTGCAGCCTCGCTTGGCGGATCGAATTGTGGCCATCGACGGCCAGATTCAAAAAGTAGAGACAACTGTGGCCGGTAAACTGCCCCTCTCAGCCGAAAACCTGGCGCTCATTCGCCGCAGCCTGGAGGATATCACCAGCGGCGCGCGAGGGACGGCCCGCCAGGCGTTTGAGGGGATCGACTACACCGTGGCCGGCAAAACCGGCACGGCGGAGTCAGGCCGGAAGCAGCCCCATGCCTGGTTTGCCGGCTACGCTCCCGCCGATAAGCCTCGGGTGGCCATTGCCGTCATCCTGGAAGAAGCCGGCCAGGGTTCACAACAAGCGGCGCCGTTGTTCCGGCAAGTGCTCGAGTCTTTCTTTGTTTGGGAGACGAGGCAAAAGAAAGACCGGGGCTGAAGCTACCTATGACTGATTAGTAAAATAAGGGCATCTATAGTTTTAGCTGGCCGATTAACGGTCAGAATTAGGGAAGATTACCCTCATAACCCCCTTTTTCTTGCCTTATTCCCCCAACTGGCTAACTTTACCTCAAATCGAGTAAAAATTGTTTCCCCCGGGTCTCATTGACATGGTTTTTTTCTTATGCTATTATGGTCACGCTGACAATGTTAAGTTAAGTAAAAACACCCGGTCAGCGTAGTGGGGGCACAACCTGCTAAACTTTAGCCAATTTTGACTTAGAATCCGTGTGTTGAACACGAAATTTTGCGGAAACGCTGTTGGTTTGAAAGGAGAACTATACAACAATGGCATCTCGAACCGAACAAATGATTGCTCGTTTGCGAGACCTGCAAGCCGGAACTGCCGATATCGAAGCCTCCGCCGTTGTTAGCGTTGATGGATTGATTATGGCCTCTTCCCTCCCCGCCGATGTTGAAGAGGATCGCGTCTCGGCCATGTCGGCGGCGATGCTCTCGCTGGGTGAGCGGATTGCCAGTGAGTTAGGCCGGGGCATCCTTGACCAGGTCTATATCCGGGGCGATAGTGGCTACGTTATTCTCATGTCGATTGGGGAAGAGGCGGTGCTCACGGCCCTCGCCCGAGGCGATGCTAAACTTGGTCTTATCTTCCTGGATATGAAGCGCGCCGCTGAGGATCTAACCAAGCTCGTTTAACCCCCTTTTGCTGTCAATAATTCAACAAGCCGTCCCATTTGGGACGGCTTGTTCACTTTTAAAGTGACGAGCATGGCCTGTAAACCTGTGCGGGACCAATCTCTTTCAGGTCATTGCCCTCGCAGGTACTGCTCCACCTGAACTCGCTCCGCCGCCGAAATTCGCCCGCTCTCCTGTAATGTCGCCAAAATATCGGTCATTTTGAGCGCCGCATGCAAACGATAGCCTTTAGCCGCCAGCGTCTCGGCACCCCCTTGCTCTCGATCGATCAGGACGGCCACATCTCGCACCTGGAGCCCGGCCGCCGCCAACTGCTCGATTGACTTGATCACGCTGCCCCCACTGGTCACCAGGTCCTCGATGACCACAACCTTGTCCCCGGCTTGGAAAACGCCCTCAATCGACCGGCCGGTACCGTAGGCTTTGACTTCTTTGCGGGGATAAATCAACGGCTTATCCAAGGCCAGCGCAACGGCGGTACCCAAGGTCAGGGCGGCGTAGGGTACCGCCGCGATGTGGTCAAATTTTAGGGGGTGGAGCAAAGCGGCATAGGCTTGAGTCGCCAGCCGGACCAGGGCCGGGCTGGCCGTGATCCGGCGCAGATCAAGGTAAACGGGCGACTGCCGGCCCGAGGCCAATGTAAACTGTCCAAACTGCACGCAGCCGACCTCGTGGAGTTGGAGGATCAGATCAAGGTGGTCCGGGGCAAAGGCCGCCGGTCCGGGCGGAACATAGACCGTGGCCGCCGGGCGAAAGCCCAGGCCCCCGCCCCGCGCTTCCTGGCGGGCAACCTTAATTTGCTCCCGCAACTTGAGCGTGGCCTGGCGCGGCTGCTCGGCGTAGATGACACTGCGCGAGACGGGCACAATCAGCCCGCTGCCCTCGGGATCGAGTCCCGCGGCCAGGGCGGCGAGCAGGTCTCCGCCTTGGGTCCCGACTCCGGGGGCCAGAATCCAGTGAGGCTGGCCGGCCATCACCTCCCGCACTCTGGCCAGGGCTTGCGGCTGCGTCGCTCCCACCACAAAGCCAATTTGGTTGGCGTTGCCCCAGTTCTGCGCCTGGCGAATGATGCGTTCGAACAGCCGCTCTTCGCCGCCAAATTCCTGAATCTCCGCGGCGGAGGGATTAGACGTGTAACACAGGACAAAGGCGGTCTTACCCGGATAAGCCAGGAACGGGGCGACGCCGTCCCGGCCTAGATAAGGGTTGACCGTGACCGCATCGGCGCCCCACACCTCAAAGGCAGCCCGGGCGTAGGCGGCCGCGGTGCTGCCGATGTCGCCGCGCTTAGCATCGAGTAAAACCGGGATATCGTCTGGCACGGCGGCAATGGTCTGCTGCAGGGCCGCCAGCCCGTCCAGACCAAACTGCTCATAAAAAGCAATGTTGGGTTTGTAGCAGCAGACCAGATCGGCGGTCTGCTCGATGAGCCGCCGGCCCCAATCGAACAAGGCCGCGGCATCGATCCTGGGCGGAAAGTGTTCTGAAAATTGGAAAGGATCGGGGTCCAGACCGACACATAACAGCGTCTCGTTCCGCTGAATTGCGGCGGATAATTTCTCTACAAAACTTTGCGTCGTCACTCGTCGACCTCCCTCGTAAATTGCCAAGGCAAAATCTTTCCGATTATAGATAGCCGCTCCGGCATTGTCAATTCAGACCAAAATTGACTCCCCCCCACTTTCGCATACAATTTAGAACGGTTTGACCGCCTTAGTTAGAATAGAAAGAAGGGCTTGTGCATCCTCAAAGGGAGAATCAGCAGCGATGGGTAAGGCGTGCCGTGACTTTTGAGCAGCAGCCCGCCTCGGGTACCTTCAGACCCTCAGACCTTAACTCCCGTTAGATCAAGCTTGCTAACGGGAGTTCTTGTTTGAGTGGCTGGGGTCGAGAAGTTGTCAAGGATCGAAGGAAATGTCTCAAGCTTACCGTGAAAATACCGCCGCCGGTCTTCAAGATGGCCCCGTAACGATTTATCGGATCGAAGTGCTGCCGCGCTCGGGCCAGGTTGAGGAAACGGGCAATGCTTTGGTCAGAGCGGCTCACCAACTGGGTCTGACCCAGCTACAAAGCTGCCTCAAGGGCCAGCTCTTTTTCTTGCAGGGCCAGCTAACGGCGGCCAACGCCCACCATCTTGCCCAAGAACTCCTGGCCGATCCCGTCACCGAAACTTATATCGTCCACGACCTGTCCGAACAATTAGCAATGAGCAATGAGCAATTAACAAATTCTTCCCTCCCCCCCTTCGACCTCGCTCAGGGCCAGCCCTCCAACCCTCCAATCCTCCAATCCTCCACCCTTCCACCCTTCCACGCTTTCATCGAAATCACCCTCCTCCCCGGCGTCACCGACCCGGCGGCTGAAAACCTGGTCCGCGCGGCCCACCTGCTCGGTCTGACCGGCCTCACTCAAGCGGCGACCGGACAGCGCTACCTGTTAGCCGGCTCGTTTGACAAGATGGTGCTTCAGCGGCTGGCTACCGGCGTTTTTTCTAACCCGGTCATCCAGCAGTTTGCCCTTAACCAGCCGATTCAACCGCCCTTTGTGGCTGCCCCCGAGTCGACGGGGTTGGTCGAAGTTATCTCCATGCGTCAGGCTTCTGATCAGGCCCTGCTAGAGATTAGCTCGGCCCGCCGCCTGGCTTTGAACCTGGCTGAAATGCAGGCTATCCAGGCCTACTTTGAAAAGGAAGCGCGCGACCCAACCGACGTGGAGCTGGAGATGCTGGCTCAAACCTGGAGCGAGCACTGCGTTCACAAAACTTTTAAGGCCACCATTCACTACATCGGCCCCAAACCCGGCGCCCCACCCGACGCTCCGCCGGAGAAACAGATTGTGTCGGGGTTGCTAAAAAGTTACATCCGATCGGCCACGGAAAAGCTTCGCAAGCCCTGGATCCGCTCCACGTTTGTGGACAATGCCGGGATCATCGCCTTTGACCAAAATTGGGACCTGGCTTTCAAGGTCGAGACCCACAACCACCCATCCGCGCTCGAACCGTTTGGTGGGGCTAATACCGGTGTCGGCGGGGTGGTGCGCGATATTTTGGGCGTGAGCGCCCGGCCTATCGCCAATACTGATATTCTCTGCTTTGGTCCCCCGGATCTGGCCGAGGCTCCGGCCGGGGTACTCCATCCCCGCCGCATCGCCGACGGGGTAGTCCACGGCATCGAAGATTACGGCAACAAGATGGGCATCCCGACGGTCAACGGGGCCATCGTCTATCATCCCGGCTACACGGCCAATCCCTTGGTCTTCTGTGGCTGCCTGGGTCTCCTGCCCCATGGCTCGCACGTGACCGAGGCCCAAGCCGGCGACCTGGTCGTCGTTATCGGCGGGCGCACCGGCCGCGATGGATTGCGGGGGGCGACCTTTTCCAGCATGGAGATGGATCAGACTACCGGTCAAATCGCCGGCAGCGCCGTCCAGATCGGCCATCCGATCCACGAGAAGCAGGTGCAGGAGGTCATCCTCCGCGCCCGTGATGAGCAGCTTTATCACGCCATCACCGACTGCGGCGCGGGCGGTCTCTCCTCGGCCGTGGGCGAGATGGCGGAAGGTCTGGGCGCGACGGTGCAGTTGGAGACCGTGCCGCTCAAGTACCCCGGTCTTATTCCTTGGGAGATCTGGCTGAGCGAGGCTCAGGAGCGGATGGTCCTGGCCGTCTCGCCGGATCACTGGCCCCGCTTTCAAGAAATTTGTGCCGGCCAGGATGTCGAGGCCGTGAGTATTGGCCACTTCGAGGCCACCGGCCGGCTGCAGCTTCGTTATAAAGATCGCCTCGTCGGTGACCTGGACCTGGGTTTCCTGCACGACGGTATCCCGCTCGGGAGGCTTGAAGCGGTTTGGTCGCCGCCCCGGCCAAAGCGAAAAAGCGCCAAGTCCAAATCCCTAAAGGCCACGCCCGACACCTTTTCTGATGTTCTGCTGCGCCTGCTGGCCTGGCCCACCATCCGCAGCAAAGAGGACGTCATCCGCCGCTATGATCACGAAGTCCAAAGCGGCACCGCGCTTAAGCCGTTGGTCGGGGTCGATAATCACGGGCCGGGCGATGCCGCCGTGCTGGTCCCGCTCGACGTGCAGGTGGGCCGGGGTACATCAGCCCGCAACTCGCTCGCCGCCGTTTCGCGGCGAGCGGTGGCGCTGGCCAACGGCGTCTGCCCGCACTACGGCGAATTGGATCCGTACGCGATGGCCTGGGCCGCTATCGATGAGGCCCTGCGTAACCTGGTAGCGGTCGGGGTGGACCCGGACCGGGTGGCCATCCTCGATAATTTTTGCTGGGGCAACCCCAACCTGCCCGATCGTCTTGGCAGTCTGGTCCGCTGCGCCCAGGGCTGTTACGATGCCGCCCTGGCCTACCGGACGCCGTTTATCTCCGGCAAAGATAGCCTGAATAACGAGTATCTCGGCGCCGATGGTCAGAAGCACGCCATTCCGGGCACGCTGCTTATTTCGGCGGTGGGGATTGTGCCGGATGTCACTTACACCAGCTCGATGGATTTGAAACGACCGGGCAACCTGTTGTACCTCGTCGGCGATACCCGCGCCGAACTCGGCGGCAGCCACTATCAATTAGTAATTAACAATGACCAATTAGCAATTAGTAATGAACAAAAAGAAGTTCACAATTCACAATTCACAATTCACAATTCACAATTAATTCCACCCCAGCCGGTTCCCGGCGCGTTGAAACGGTTGCGCACGCTGCATCGAGCCATGTCGATGGGCTTGGTGCAAGCCTGCCACGACTGTTCGGAGGGCGGCTTGGCCGTGGCCCTGGCCGAGATGTGCCTAGCCGGCCGGCTTGGGGCGCGCATCAACCTCTCAAAAATGGCGCTCAACCTCTTGACCGATGAGCAGATGCTGTTCGCCGAGTCCTTGACGCGCTTCGTGATCGAGGTCCGGCCTGAAGACAGCCGGATGATCGAACAGCTTCTAACCGGCCTGCCCTACACTCAAATCGGCCATGTCAATACCGACCCGCGGCTGCAAATCTATGGTCAGGCCGGCGGCCTGGTAATCGATGCGGCGGTCTCGGAATTGGAATCGGCCTGGCGCGGAAGTTCCGCGCCGGGCAGCAAAGGCGCCAAGACGCAGCGGCGGAGTAGGGTGCCAACCCAGCCTCTGCCCCAACCCTCCAGTCCGCCAACCCTCCAGTCCGCCAACCCGCCCTCCGTCTTGATTCTCCACGCCACCGGCACCAACCGCGATCGCGACGCGGCCCTGGCTTGCGAGCTGGCCGGCGGCGTGCCGGAGATTGTTCACATCAACCAGATCCTGGCCGGCGAGCGTGACCTGCTCAATTATGCGATGTTAGTGGTCCCCGGTGGCTTCTCCTACGGCGACGACTTGGGCGCCGGGGTGCTGTGGGCGCTCGATTTGCGGCAGCGTTTAGAAGAGAAGCTGGCCCGCTTCGTGGCTAGTGGCCGGCCGGTCCTGGGTATTTGTAACGGTTTTCAGGCCCTGGTCAAGGCCGGGATCTTGCCCGGTGTCGAATTGGACGATGACCGCCGGTCGGTGACCTTAGCCCCTAATGCTCGGTCCCATTTTGAGTGTCGTTGGGTCTACCTGCGGCCAAATCCGGCCAGTCCCTGCCTCTTCACCGAGGGTTTAACCGAGTTGATTTACTGTCCCGTGGCCCACGGCGAAGGGCGCCTGGCGGTGGCTAACGATGAGACGCTCTTCAGCCTGCAGAAACAGCAGTTGCATGCGCTTACTTACGTTCGGGCGGACGGCTCCCCGGTGGACTACCCGGCCAACCCCAACGGCTCGGTTGCTAACATTGCCGGTTTAACCAACCCGGCCGGCAACATCCTGGGCTTGATGCCTCACCCGGAAAACCACATCTTTCCCTGGCACCATCCGCGCCGGCATCGTGGCGAGCAGGGTCTCAGCGGCCTGCGTTTGTTTGAAAACGGCCTGAAGCGGGCTTAGAGAAAAGTAGCGATTATGCTCAGCCATCAGACCCTGCTCCAGGCCATCCCCACCGCGTTAGCCGGGGTCGATCTCTCCGGCTTCGGACCGAAACAACCCGGCAAAGTGCGCGATAGTTATACGGTCGCCAGTCGGCGCATCCTGATCACCACCGACCGGATCTCGGCCTTTGACCGGGTCTTGGGTCTCATTCCGTTTAAGGGCCAGGTCCTCAACCAACTGAGCGCCTGGTGGTTTGAGCAGACGCAGGATCTGGTGACCAATCACCTCCTAGCTGTGCCCGATCCCAACGTGACCGTCGCCCGAGAAGCCCAGCCGCTGCCGGTCGAGGTGGTGGTCCGGGGCTACATCACCGGCGTCACCAAAACGTCCTTGTGGGTGCTCTACGCGGCGGGCGAGCCCCGACCCTACGGCCTCGACCTCCCGGCCGGCTTACGCAAGAATGACCCCTTACCCCACCCGCTCATTACCCCTACCACCAAGGCCGCCGCCGGTGGCCACGACGAGCAGCTAAGTCGCCAGGAAATTATCGAGCGCGGTCTCATCGCCGAGCCGTTATGGTCTCAGATCGAAGCGGTGGCGCTGGCCCTCTTTGCCCGGGGGCAGCACGTGGCCCGGCAGGCCGGCCTGATTCTGGTCGATACCAAGTATGAGTTCGGCCTCATCGACGGCAACCTGGCTTTGATCGACGAGATCCACACCCCCGACTCCAGCCGCTTCTGGACCCGCGAGTCCTACGAGTCGAGCGGCGAGCCGGAACATTTCGACAAGGAGTATCTGCGCCAGTGGTTCGCTGCCCAAGGCTATCGCGGCGAGGGCGAGCCGCCCGCCATGCCGCCCGACTTCGTGGCCAACGTCGCTGCCCGCTACATCGCCGCCTACGAGCGCCTAACCGGCCATCCCTTCGAGCCAGCCCCTCAACCCGCCGCCGAACGAATAGAACGGAATCTGCGCTCCTTTGAGAATTTTTAACGCAAAGACGCAAAGGGGCGAAGGCGCAAAAAAAGTAATATGGATCTGGCAATGACCGAAAATGAAATCAGTAAGTATATTGTAGACTGTGCCATTGAGGTTCATCGGACATTGGGTGGCCCCGGTTTGCTGGAAAGCATTTATGAAGAAGCTTTGGCTTGGGAGCTGGCGCAGCGTGGTCTCCTTATCGAACGTCAGTTAAGTATTCCTGTGACTTACAAAGGACAAACTCTGGCTACACTGTTAAAGTTGGACATGCTTGTAGAGAAGTTAGTCATTGTGGAAAATAAATCTACGACTACCTAAAATCCGATTTTCGAAGCTCAAGCGCTGACTTACCTGCGTCTGCTCAATTTGAAACTGGCAATGGTTATTAACTTTGGCGAGAGATATGTTAGACGCGGAATCCATCGAGTGGTAAACGGACTTTAGTTTAAGCTTTGCGTCTTTGCTCCTTTGCGCCTTTGCGTTTTGAAAGGATATCGACATGGCGGAACTTATTTTTGCAGATAACCCTTCGGAAGAGTGTGGCGTGTTTGGGATTTATGCCCCGGGGCGGGATGTGGCCCGGCTGACCTTTTTTGGTTTGTACGCCTTGCAGCATCGGGGTCAGGAAGGGGCCGGTATTGCCTCCTCTGACGGCAAGGCGGCCTATATTCACAAAGGTACCGGCCTGGTCACCCAGGTCTTCAATGAAGACAACCTGCGCCCGCTCAAAGGTCACCTGGCGATCGGCCACAATCGCTACTCGACCACCGGGGCGCCGCACGTGCGGAACGTCCAACCTTATTTAATTGAAACCCTGCACGGCCCGTTGGGCGTGGCTCACAACGGCAATCTGACCAACGCCCTGGATTTGCGCAAAAAGCTGCTGGAGCGCGGGGTCGGGCTCTCCTCCAGCAGCGATACCGAGGTCATCACCCAGATGCTGGCCGCGCCGGCGAACATCTGGGCCAACGGTCACACCACCACCGAGGTCAAGGACGAGCCGGATCGCTGGGTCGCGCGCTTACGGGCCTTTATGCAGCTCAGCGACGGCGCCTACTCGATTGCGGTGCTGACCCGGGACGCTCTCTACGCTGTGCGCGATCCTTACGGCCTGCGCCCGCTCTGCCTGGGTGAGCTGCCGGAGGGCGGCCACGTCGTCGCCTCCGAGTCGTGCGCCCTGCTGACCGTTGGCGCCCGCTACCTCCGCGAGATCGAACCGGGCGAGATTGTCCGGCTCGACGAGGCGGGCGTGGCCTCTTATTTAGGCCGGCCGGCCCTGCCTCGAGCGCTCTGCATCTTCGAGTACGTCTATTTCGCCCGGCCCGATTCGATGTTGGAGGGGCAGGTCGTCCACACCGTGCGCCAGAAAATGGGGCGCCAACTGGCTCGCGAAGCACCCGCTGAGGCCGATATCGTGGTCGGCGTGCCGGACTCGGCCACTCCGGCCGCGATTGGCTATAGCATGGAGTCAGGCTTGCCCTACACCGAAGGGTTAATCAAGAATCGCTACATTGGCCGGACCTTCATCGAGCCGGATGACAATCTCCGCAAAGCCGGGGTCAAGCTCAAGTACAACCCGCTGACGGCGAACCTCGAAGGCAAGCGCGTGGTCCTGGTCGATGACTCGATTGTGCGGGGCAATACGGCCGGGCCACTGGTGCAGCTCATTCGAGACGGCGGCGCCCGCGAAGTCCATGTGCGGGTCTCCTCGCCGCCGGTCCGTCACCCTTGTTTCATGGGCGTCGATATGGCCACCCGCAGCCAACTGATCGGCCACCGGCTCGACGTGGAAGGTATCCGCCAAAAAATCGGAGCCGATACGCTGGCCTATCTCAGCCTTGAGGGCTTGACAGCCGCGGTGCAAGACTCGCTGCCGCAGAGCCGGACTCACTGCAACGCTTGCTTCTCGGGCCACTATCCGCTGCCCATCCCGGAATGGCTCTTTGACGAAGACCGCGAGAAGCTAATCTTTGAGGAGATGTGGGGATGAGTAGGCCTGATCACCTGCCGCTGGTCGGCGTCATTATGGGCAGTATCTCCGACCTGGAGACGATGAAGGCCGCCACCGAAGTCCTGGAAGAACTGGGCGTACCCTATGAGGCCAAGGTTGTTTCGGCCCATCGTACCCCGCAGCTGATGGTCGAGTATGCGACCGGGGCCAAAGCCCGTGGCCTGGAAGTCATCATCGCCGGCGCCGGGGGGGCGGCCCACTTGCCGGGGATGACCGCTTCACTGACGACCTTGCCCATCATTGGCGTGCCGGTCAAGTCCCGCACCCTCAATGGCCTCGACTCGCTGCTGTCGATTGTGCAGATGCCGGCCGGCGTACCGGTCGCAACGATGGCCATCGGCAATGCTAAAAATGCGGGGCTAATGGCGGCGCGGATTTTGGGAATTAAATATCCTGACATTGCCGAGCGGCTCGAGGCTTATGCCGCGGCCATGGTTGGTCAAGTTGAGGACATGCAGCAGACGCTTGAGGCGACGATCGATTAGAAATCGACCGTCCAGATTCTTGCCAAATGTCATATCGTCACCAGGCAGTATAATTTGGAACTTATGGAACCTTTAGCCCCACACAGTACTATCGGGATGCTCGGGGGTGGGCAGTTGGGCCGGATGGCGACCTTGGTGGCCAAGCGCCTGGGCTACAACGTCGTCACCCTTGAGCCGGCGCCGAACAGCCCCTGCGGCCAGGTGGCGGATAATCAACTGGTCGCGGCTTATGACGACCCGGCCGCTCTCGACGAGTTGGCTCGCCGCTGCGACGTGGTTACCTACGAGTTTGAGAATGTACCCAGCGCCTCGGTCGAGCGGTTGACTGCGGCCGGCGTGCCGGTTTATCCCGGCGCGCGGCTGCTCGACGTGGCCCAGAACCGGCTGCGAGAGAAGCGCTTTGCCCGGCAACTCGGTTTGAAGGTAGCCGATTTTCAAGCCGTCACCAGCCGGACCGAACTTGAGCAGGCCATCGAGCGTATTGGCTTCCCCGCCATCCTTAAAACGACCCACGGCGGCTACGACGGCAAGGGCCAGTTTGTCCTCAACACCGCGGCGGAAGCGAACCGCGCTTTTGAAACCCTTCAGGGCCGGGAGTTGATTTGGGAGCAGCGGGTCGAGTTTGTCAAGGAGCTGAGCGTGATTTGTGCCCGCAATCGGCTCGGCCAGGTGGTGATCTATCCGGCCACCGAAAACATCCACGTCAACAACATCCTGGACACCTCGCTGGCGCCGGCTCGCGTCGCCGGCCCGGTCCAGGCCGAAGCCCAACGGATCGCGCGGGTTTTGGCCGAGGCGTTCGAACTGGTGGGGGTCTGCGGCATCGAGATGTTCCTGCTGCCGGATGACACCATTCTCATCAACGAGATCGCCCCCCGGCCCCATAATTCCGGCCACCACACCATCGAGTCGTGTGTCTGCTCCCAATTTGAGCAGCAGGTACGGGCGGTCTGCGGACTGCCGCTCGGCTCGGTCGAGCTGACCTCGCCGGCGGTCATGGTCAATCTGCTGGGGACGGGCCGCGGCAACCAACTCGCCGGCCTGGCCGATCTGCTGGCTATCCCAAACCTGCATCTGCACCTCTACGGCAAAGCCGAAGCCAAAGCCGGCCGCAAGATGGGACATCTGACCGTCCGGCGCGACGATGTGGAAGAAGCGTTGGAGGTGGCGCTCGAGGCCCGGCAAATGCTGACTTGGCAATGATTGACCTAGAACGTAGAACGTGGGACGTGAAAGGTTCCAAGTACGTTCCACGTCCCACGTTCTATGTATCGAGAGGAGAGCAAATGACCAACAAAAAAGTTCTCGTCATCGGTTCAGGAGGCCGGGAGCACACTCTGGCCTGGGCCCTGGCCCGCTCGCCCCAGGTGGGGCAGATCTATGTGGCGCCGGGCAACGCCGGGACGGTCTGGCCGGCCAACCCGGCGGCGACCGGTTTGCAGCCTCGCGCCGCCTGCGAAAACGTACCGCTGGGCGTCGATGAACTGCCGGCCCTGGTGGAGTTTGCTCAACAGTGGGGTATCGATCTGACCGTGGTCGGGCCGGAAGCGCCGCTAGCCGCCGGCCTGGTCGATACCTTCCGCGCGGCCAGGCTAACCGTCTTCGGGCCGGTCCAAGAGGTAGCCCGGTTGGAGTCGTCCAAAGCCTTTGCCAAGGATTTTATGCGCCGCCACGGCATCCCGACCGGCGACTACGCCGTCTTCGAGGCGGTCGAGCCGGCCCGGGCCTATCTTGAGCAAATCGAGCACCCGGTCGTGATCAAGGCCGACGGCCTGGCCGCCGGCAAAGGCGTCCTGATCTGTGACGACCGGGCCCAGGCCCAGGCCGCGCTCGACACAGTCATGGTCCGGCGGGCTTTCGGCCGCGCCGGCGACCGGGTCGTGATCGAAGAGCGGCTGGCCGGGCCGGAGATCTCGATTCTGGCCTGGTGCGACGGCCGGACGGTCCAGCCGATCATCCCCGCCCGCGACCACAAGCGCATCTTTGATGATGACCAGGGCCCGAATACCGGCGGCATGGGCGCCTACGCGCCCGCCCCGGACATCGAGCCGGACTTCATCGCCGCGGTGCAGCGCACCGTTTTGCAGCCCACGATCGACGGCATGGCGGCCGAGGGCCGGCCCTACACCGGCATCCTCTACGCCGGCCTGATGCTGACCACCGCCGGTCCCAAAGTGCTCGAGTTCAACTGCCGCTTCGGCGACCCCGAAACCCAGGCCGTTCTGCCCCTGCTCGCCAGCGATATTTACGAGATCTTCATGGCCTGCCTCGAGGGCCGGCTCGATCAGATCGAGATCGAGTGGCGGCCGGATGCCTGTGCCTCGATTGTCATGGCCTCGCCGGGCTATCCGGACGATTATCCCAAAGGGCTGGTCATTAGCGGCTTGGACGCGGTCAGTGGGGTAGAAGATCTGGTCGTCTTCCACGCCGGCACGGCGGGGAAAGACGGGCAAGTCGTCACTGCCGGCGGGCGAGTTCTGGCCGTCAGCGCGGTTGGGGGCGATTTAGCGGCGGCCCTGGCGCGGGCGTATGACGGCGTCGAGCGGATCTCGTTTGAGGGGGCGCAGTATCGGCGGGATATTGGCCGAGGGTATAGTAGGGGGTTTTGACGCTTGCACGGTTACCGTGAAAGCGCTATAATTTCATTGATAAATTATCGATGATTTCTTTCAGTGATGCCGCCACAGCCGATTTGTATCACGGTCGGCAAACCAAGGGCGTTCGCCGGTTCCCCTCCGATGTGATCAAGCGGGCGCTTGTTAAGTTGGATATTCTCAACGCGGCCCATCAATTGAGCGATTTGCAGTCCCCACCCGGTAATCGACTTGAGGCTTTGAAGGGAAATTTGGCGGGCTTTTATAGTATCCGAGTTAATGACCAATGGCGCATAATTTTTCGCTGGACAGAGGGTGGTGCAGCAGATGTCGAACTGGTTGATTATCACTGAGTGATTCGAATTTGGAGGCTAATTGATGATTCCGGAAAATCGTATCCCTACCCATCCTGGCGAAGTTCTACTGGAAGAATTCCTGGTTCCGTATGGCTTAAGTCAAGTAGCGTTTGCCAAACATATTGGCGTGCCGGTTCAACGCATTAATGAAATTGTGCGTGGCAAGCGTGGCGTGACGCCGGAAACAGCCTGGCTATTGGCTCAAGCCTTTGGGACGACGCCTGAATTTTGGGTCAATTTACAAACGGCTTATGATTTGGCAGCCAGCCGGCCTGATCGGAAGATTGAGCAATTAGCTGTAGTGAGTTGACCCTAGCCCCCGTTTAACCTGCTTGTCCCCCCTCGCCGAGCGTGCTATACTGTCCCCAACTCATCCAGCTACAAGGCAATCAAGTAGCAAAGAATGGCCCCATTTGCGGGAGTCTCGTGACCATTGTGATGAAGAGTTCCACCGAAGATACAATCTCCCTGCCGGCAGGATTAATGAATTTGCTTGGTCTTCACGAAGGTGATGAAATCAAGGCTATTGTAGAAGGTCAGACCTTGCGCCCGGCGTCCCTGGATCAATTTTTGGCTCTGCGCGGCGCGCTGCAAAACAACGAAGCCTTTGACAAGGCTCTGGAGTTTATCGATCGGGCTTGGCAGGAGAAGTAAATGACGTCATCTTCTCGTTACGCCGCCTCAGGCGTCGATATCGCCGCCGGCCAAAAAGCGACCGAACTGATGAAGGCCGCCGTCCAAGCCACCTACACCCCGGCGGTGCTGGCCGGCTTGGGGGCCTTCGGCGGCCTATTCGATGCCGGCGCGCTGCAGGGCATGGCCGCGCCGGTGCTGGTCGCCTCGACGGATGGGGTGGGGACCAAGACCAAGGTGGCGGCCAAATTGGGCCGCTGGGACACGATCGGTCAGGATTTGGTCAACCACTGCGTCAATGATATTCTGGTGCAGGGGGCGCGCCCGCTCTTTTTCCTCGATTACGTCGCTTCGTCCAAGCTCGATCCGGTTCAAATTGCCACCATTGTCGGTGGGGTGGCGAGTGCCTGCCGGGCGGTGGGCTGCGCCCTGCTCGGCGGCGAGACAGCCGAGATGCCGGGCGTCTACGAAGCGGGCGAGATCGACCTGGTCGGCACGGTGATCGGGGTGGTGGAGCGGGCTAAGATCATCGACGGCGCGGCGATTAAGGCCGGCGATGCCATCCTGGCTCTGCCCTCGACGGGACTGCATACCAACGGTTACTCGCTGGCCCGCTCGGTGCTGGCGGGGCTCGGTTGGGCCGAGCCGCAGCCGATCCTGGGGGGCACCTCCATCGGGGAGGGGCTCCTGGCAGGGGATCGCTGCTATCTGGCCGAGATCCAGGTCCTGCTCGCGGCGGGCGTGGAGATTCGCGGCCTGGCCCACTTGACCGGCGGCGGCGTGATCGATAACCTGCCGCGCATCTTGCCGGCGGGCCTCGGGGCGGTCATCCGGCGCGGCAGTTGGCCCGAGCCGCCGATCTTTGGCCTGCTCCAACAGACCGGCCAGGTGCCGGCCGGCGAGATGTTCCACGCCTTCAATATGGGCCTGGGCATGCTGGTGGTGATCGCCCCCGAGCAAGTCGAGGCGGCGCGGCAGACCCTGGTTGACGAGTTGTTTTTGGTAGGAGAGATTATTGAGGGTCCCGGGGTTAGGGTAGACTGACGAAAATTAGGAAATCGTAGAATAGACACGATTTACAAAGATTAACAAGATTTTTTGTTAGTACCAGACAAGATCGTGTAAAGCGGGTTAATCCTGTCAAGTTAGGTGTTAGTGAATGGCATGTAGAGTGGTGGTTCTCATTTCCGGCTCCGGCACCAACCTTCAGGCTCTTTTGGACGCCTCGGCTGAAGGTGGGCTCGAGGCTGAGGTGGTGTTGGTCGTCTCGAATCGCCGGCAGGCTTACGGGTTGACCCGAGCGGGGCAGGCCAACGTCTCGACGCTCTATTTTCCGCTGAAACCCTACCTGGTCGGCGGTGATGGGCGCGAAGCGTATGATGCCGACTTGGCTCAATTGATCAAGTCGTTCAAGCCGGACTTGATCATCCTGGCTGGCTGGATGCACATCCTCAGCCCGGTCTTTCTCAACGAATTCCCCCAGCGCGTGCTCAATCTTCATCCGGCCCTGCCCGGTCAGTTTGCCGGCACCCACGCCATCGAGCGGGCTTATGAGGCCTACCAACGCGGCGAGATCGAGCACAGCGGCTGTATGGTTCATTACGCCGTGCCGGAGGTAGATGCCGGGCCGGTGGTGGGGCAGGCAATCGTCCCGCTTTATCCGGACGATACGCTTGAGACGTTTGAGGCGCGCGTACACGCCGCCGAGCACCGGCTCATCGTTGAGTGCGTGGCCAGAGCCTGCCAGAGCCTGGGACAATAAGTGTTTCCAAACCCGGTCTGAAACCCGCCTGTCCTAATCAAACCAGCCTCGATAGCGAAAGTAAAGAAGCATCCCCCCGGCGACCGTGGCCATTAACCCCAACGTCAACGGATAGGCGTACGGGTTACCGAGTTCCGGCATGTGCTGAAAGTTCATCCCATAAATACCGGCGATAAGGGTGAGCGGCAAGAAAATGGCCGAAATGATGGTTAAGAGGCGCAATTTGCTCTCCGTCCGATCGTGAAGCATCAGCCGATACTGGTCATATAAGTCGGTCATGCGGCTCTCCTGACGATTAACGAAGCGGAGGGCATGCTCGGCCGTGCTGGTTAGGTCGCGAAAATACTCGCGCTGATCGTAGATGGTCAGGGCGCTCGTTTCACTTTTGAGCAGCGCGGTAATACAGTAAAGTTGGTCTTCGCCGATCAAGGCCAGTTGGCTGACGCGCCGTTTCATATCCAGGATGTCGCTAAAGGCCAAACTATCGTGGTCTTCATCAAAAGCCGTAATCATCTCGTCAATTTCACGCCGGATTCTCAGGGTGACCATAATATTCTGATCGACCAAAGCATCCAGGATTTGATACAAGACTGCCGCCCGGCGTGGCACCGCGAGTTTGATTTCAGTGGTCACGATGTCCTCGGCCAGATCGCTGAGGGTCGACATTGGACCGTTGTGGATGGTGATCAGGATATGTGGCGGGACCCCAATGATGCCCAGGTAATTGGGATGAAGGCCGGGAGTTAGGCTGTTCGTCGGAAACTCCAGATAGAACGAGCGCTCATAGCGGCTGATCAGCGTGCTGTGGCTCAACGAGACGCAGTCTTCGAGAACTAGGGGATGTAAGTTAAACGGAGCCAGAAAGGTCTCCAACTCTTCCGGCGAGGCCCCCTCAAGGTCGATCCAGACGTGACTGTCCTGACTTAGCTGGCTCACCTCGAGTCCTTCAGTGGACACGGGTTCAAGATAACCCTCTTTGGTTATACGGAAGATTGTCAACTTCATTACGGTCGCTCGTCGCGCTGCTGAAGATAAGCCAAGATCGCTTCGGTCGGCGCCAGATCACCTTTCTGTTGATAGCGCTCGATCCGCTCCAACTCGGTTTGGATCAGACCGCTCCGGGGCAACGCCAGACTCCCCTGCGAGTGTGTTACCGTCACATTCCATGGCAGCATCGCCCCGACTTGACTATAAATGGACAACTCTGGCACCTCCTCTAGAGCGACGCTAACCGTGGTCATAAAAGTGCGCAATTGGTGAAACGGCGCCGAAACCACGATAATGCTCTTGTAGCCCCTGGTTCTGGCGTAGCGAACCAAAGCCTCTGCCTCGACCCGGGTATGGAGAATCTCGGCGGTGTGCGGCTTGATGGCTTTCAGGCGTTGGGACGGGACACGAAGCCGCTTTAACGCCTGCAACCACTTATCGCCGCCGGGATACCCCGAGATCGCTCCGGCAGCGGAGATGAGTAAATCCTGAACCCGACCCTGGTCAATTAGATCTCGTCCAACAGCCAAGACCGACTCCTGGTTATCGACGGTTTGAGCAAAAAGATAAGCGCCATCGGCGGGGGTAGACGGGTGCGAGTCGCATAACACTCGAACAGCTAATTCTGTGAGCAAGATGATCTCCCTTACAAATTGATGATTTCCGGCAGCCATTATACCACAGCTTAAACCGACTTGGCTTGCTTGTTGATGCCTCTTATCTTTGCTACAATGGGCAGGCAAATGGATAAGGGAGTCCGGACATGACGACGGAAATACTCTATAAAGAATGCCCTTTTTGTTTGGAGGCGCCGGTAGCTCTAAATGGGGGCATTTACACCTGCGCTAACTGTGGCTTAACTTTAAAAGAAAAGTCAGTGTTAGGTATGTTCAAAAAGGGTACCTACGGAATTGAGCAGTTGCCGGCGGGCCAGTACAGCCTGGTTGAGCCGGAGTTAAAGCAGATTAGTCTGCGACCTGAGCCGCTCCAAGTGGTGCTTGGCAACATCTATACCGATCAGCAACTGGCCGAGATAGCCAGCGGTAATCTTGATCTAGTTCGCCCGGTAAGAACGATTAAGGCCCAAATTATCCTTGAGCAACTCAAGGAGGTTTGTCATATCAACGTTAACGGCTTACATCGAGGCTATGGTCCCCCCTTAACCGGCCCAAGTCGCTATCTACCTAGCCAAAAAGTGCCGCGCGAGAGCATGCAGTGGCAAGATGAAGGTAATCTGTTCTGTACCAACCAACGCATCGTGCTACCTAGCAATCAATTTACCTTCATTCGTCTGGACCGAAAAATGGTCAACGTCCAGGCTTTTGTCGAGGGGGTAGCCGTGCAGCGCAGTGGCGAAGAGTTCGCTACCTATTTCGTCGGGTGTTTTCCGCACGAAGCGGCCCTGGTGGCGGCTTATGTATTGGCCAAAGTGCCCCTGTTGAGGCTAAAATCAACTGAGCCGGCCGAGGCGGAAGACTAGCTCCTTGGCCCTACCTCTCACAATTTTGGAGTTTTACGCCAATAAGCGTTATAATAAGATATCTTGGGCTAAGAGCCGCCGGGGCGCAGGGCTACTGTAAGCGTCACAAGGAGATAGAGGCTTGTCTAACCAAGCAGAGCAAAACGAAGCTGTTCAACCTCGCCTCTACTTTCATTATGCCGGTAAGACCGATACCGGGATTGTACGAGATCATAATGAAGATGCTTTTATTCTTCCCATTGAAACGGGTCTGAGCAACTTAGAGACGCAAGGCTATTTGTACATTGTCGCCGATGGGATGGGCGGGCATCAAAAAGGTGAGGTAGCCTCCAACACCACCATAGATGCAGTCAGTGCCGCGTACTATGCTAAGATTCAGCCGCTGCCCACGAATGATCCTGAAAAGACGATTATTAATACGCTGGCCGACGCTATTCAAGAAGCTAACTTCAAGGTTTTGGAAGCCACCCAAGGAGGCGGCACCACGATCGTGGCCGCGGTCCTCTATGACAACCTCTTGGTTATAATGAATGTCGGTGACTCGCGCGCCTACTTGCTCCGGCATGGTGAGTTACAATTGCTCAGCCGGGATCACTCGCTGGTTTCCCGCTTGGTAGAAATGGGCCGGATTTCTCCGGAAGAGGCGTTGACCCATCCCCGTCGCAATGTGCTTTATCAGGCTCTGGGGCAAGGCGGTGATTTGGAGATCCACACTGCTATTGTTGAAATTGAGTTGGACGACATCATTATTTTATGCAGCGATGGCTTGTGGGGCGAGATCAGTGAGTCGGCTATCCAAGATGTATTGTTAGAAGTTTCCAATCCGGCTGCGGCCTTGCAGCGGCTCATCGAACTGGCCAATGAGTCTGGCGGCCTGGATAACATTACGGCCGTTATCATTACCGTCTCGGATCAAGAGCCACCCCCTGATGGTTACTCTGAATACCGTTCGCCCACTCAGCGTACCGCCGTCGATGACACTCGCCCGTCAATAGCAGTAATGACCAAAGACGATGACGACGACGCCCTCTCCGAGTGGCAAGATGAGTAAGGTTCTTTTTATAAAACCAGGCCCTTACCCGACTTTAGTACCAATGTCTTTATGGCCTTGGTATTGACCGAAATCGATAACTCTGATATACTGACGTGACACAAGAATCCTATATACTGGACTCGAATTGGGAGGTTCGAAAATGGGACACTTGAAAGACCTAACTCTAGAAATGGCAAAAGCTGTAGTCAGCAAGGCCGACGAAGTTCGTGTCGAGGAAGTGGAGGGCGCTTCCATGATCGTCCTTGAGCTCAGCGTTGCCCCCGATGATATGGGACGTATCATTGGAAAAGAAGGGCGGGTAGCAAATGCCATGCGGACGCTACTCCGCACCAGCGCCGCTAAAGACGGCAAACGCGTTAACCTAGAAATCATTTAGGTTAACAACAATTCAAAGCCCTAAACCGAAATCCCCTTAAGACAGGGGATTTTTTGATTTAGAGTAGAGGCGTAATGTTTTACGGTAGGGGCGTAATTTTACGCCCCTACCTTTTTAATTTTTGTACCTTTAACGCCCGATACTGAGCAATCGCCCGTCGCTGCGGCCAAAGACCTCAGGGAAATAGAATTCCTGAGCCACCGTGGGGATAACCTGGTAGTCACCCGGGACGGTAGCGCGCATTGTGTAGCTATACTCGTAGGTTCCCTTGGGCAGGTAGTCGGCGTACAGGACTACCTTCTCATCCCGCAACTCACTACGCGAGTACCAGTTCCACCACCAGTAGTAGGGCCGCGCCCCAAAGCCATAATCCTCCCCAACAAACGTCCGGCTGGTGCGGGCCAACGTTGGATCCATCGCCAAGAGGCTCGTCGTCGCCAGCCCTGTGTCGATCGCTTCCGCGCCGGCGGGCAGCGGATCTTCAACCATGACGTAATAGAGATCGTTGGGCGCGACAATAGTCAGATCCACCCGGATCACGTCGCCCAATTTGGCCTCGCGGACTTCAGCGCACTCGACACTTTGATCCTCCCCTTTTTCTTCAAGACACGACTCCAGCGTATAGCGACGACTGACGATGATGCCCCGCTCGGCCGGCTCGATGGCTTCAACCGGCAGGTAAACTTTAAGATGCGCGCTGTAGTAGAGCCGGCCGTTGCCGTCACTGCGGCTAACGGTCAGCCGGTTGCTGCTGTCGGCCAGCAGGTCGGCCAGGGCTACGGTTAGCTTGGTGCTGTCCTGAACAGTGGTTTTGGTCGCTTTACCACTTAGCGTTTCTTCCTCGTTGAGCAGAACGGTGAAGTCGTAGTCGGCCTCCAGTTCGCCGGTTTCAACCATCCAATCGGTCAGGGCGATGAGAGCCCAAGCGGTCTCCTGGGTGGTTTCCCATATCCCATCCTGGCGGGCCACCATCAGCCAGCGGACCACGTTCGGGATGAGGGCATTGTCCGGATCGAGCTTGGCCAGGGCGTCCAGAATGATGGCGGTCGAGCGGGTATCGGTGTTCATGGCCCAGTAGTCGTAGTAGGATTCTTCCCAGTGAGCGCCCGTCGCACTGAGAATGGCGCTGTTGTTCAGGTCGGACAGCAGGGTGTCGATTTCGCTTTGATACTGCGACCCATCGGTCAAGCTCAGCGACATAGCCAGGTAAGCCCGGGCGTAGTGAGCCAGCTTCTCGCGCGCCTCATACAAGGCTTCCAGGGAGTCGCTCGGAGCGGCGTCGCCTTCGGCCAGGGCATAGAGCACAAAAGCGTGGCGATTGGCGTCGAAGGTGGAGTTGAGCTGGCGGGTCGATTGGAGATGGTCGAGCAAGAAGTTCTGGCCATTGCTCAGGACTGTGGCCGAGACCTCGACCCCGGCCCGCTGAGCCTTGGTTAAGGCAAAGACGACGTAGGCCGTGACGTGGACGTTGCTTTCGTCAACCGACCACCAGCCCCAACCGCCGTCCGGCTTTTGTTGGGTGTAGAGCTTGTTGAGACCCTGCTCGACCAGGCCGGGGAGTCTGGACTCGAGCTCTTTGTTTTCAAGCCCGAGTTGCTGTAAGGCGTTAAAAGTCAGGACATTGGGCAAGAAGCGGCTGACCGTTTGCTCGGTGCATTCATGCTCAAAATGTTCCAGATAGGTCAGGCCCTCGCGCATCCCAGCGGCCAGGCTGGGATCGATTTGCAAGGTCAACTCGCCGCGCCGCTCATCGAACTCCGGCGGCAGGGCGACCACCTCGGTGCGCTCGCCGCCTTCCACCAGTTGCCCGGCTGTGCCGACGATGTCGGGGGCGGTGTAGCGCAGCACCAACAGCGAGCCATCCGGGCCGGTGGTCAGTCGTGGTTTGGCGGCGTCCTCGTACTCGCCGTCGGTGCTAACGGCGGCGAAGACTAGCTCGGTGTTGGCCACATCCTGGACGGTAACATCCCAGGTCACTTTGGTCTCACCGCGGGCCGGCACGGTCACCGTCTGAACGGCCGGGCTGGCGCTATCGATGATGAGGCCGTCATCGGTCACCAGCGAGACCTCGGTTTCCAGATCCTGGTCGGTGTTGTTGCTGACGTTGGCCGCCAGTTGAGCCTTATCCTCGACCACAAAGAAGCGCGGGGCCACCGGGCGAACCAGCAGCGGCATGGTCGAGACCAGTTCGGCTTCGGCCTCGCCGACCTGGGTCTGGTTGGTGACACCCACGCCCCGCATCACCCAGGTGGTCAAGTTATCGGGCAAGGTCAGGGTTACCTCGGCCTGGCCTTGTTCATCGGTGACGACGACGGGGTTCCAGTAGGCGGTGTCACTGAAATCCTCCCGGATTTCGATGCCCGGGGGCAGTTGGGCCTGGTTTGCAGCCGCGCCGGCAGCGTCAGCCGCCATCGTCTCTGCTTCTTCAAACGCCATTTCCGGCATCGGGGCGGCAGCCGGTGGCAGGGCGGTGCCCAAGGCTTTGTCTCGTTCTGCTACATCATAGGTGTCGGATTGGGCAACAAAGGCACTTTCGTCCAAGCCCAAATCCTCCGCCAGTTCGAGCAGCAGCCGGTTAACCGAGATCGCCAGGCCGCTAGAGGTATTGATCCCCAAGCCCCGGCGAGCGTAGAAAGCTTGCACGATGGCCTCCGGCTGGCGCGGCTGGAGCGTCAAGACGGCCTTGTCCACCAGATCGAGCGAGACCTCGGCGGCGGAGACGGGTTGGTTGTCGACGTCGGTGACCTGGAGAGTGTAGGTGACTGCCTGACCGGGCTGGCCTTGTTCCGGGGCAGCGGTCATCCCCAGCGTAAGTTTTTGCTCTGTCAGGCTGACATCGAGAGGCAGGATCCCGACTTTGTAATCGGCCAGCCGGGGGGCTTCATCAGCCGTGGGGCCGGAGCGACCCTGGACCAAGACCACCGAAACATAGATGTTCGGGGCCTCTTCCGCCGTAATCGGCAGGCGGTAGAGTTGACTGCTGCCGGTCAGTTCGATTACGTCCACTTTTCTGATCCGCCCGCGTTCAACCGTGACCAGAGCGTAATGCTCGCCCTCGAAGGGGGAAGGGATCAGGATTTCGGCGGTTTCGCCGGGGGCGTATTGGGCTTTGTCGCTGATGAGGGTGATCCGGTCGTGATTTTCGCGCCGCCAGGAGATATCGTCCTCGCCGGCGACCCAGACGAAGATGGAGGAGCGGATGGGGGAGGTGGGGAGATTGGGAGATTGGAGGGTGGGAGGATTGGTGGGTTGGGACTCATCGGTTTGGGGGTCAGGAGTTTGGAGCGTGGCCTGATCTTGGGCGATGACCTGGTAGGAGCCGCCTTGCGGCGGGGTGAAACGGGCGACGGCCTCGCCTTGGCTGTCGGTGGTGACGGCCAGCTCCTCGATCAAGGTTTTCTTGGTTTCCGACTGCCAGTAGCCGCCGCCGTTTTCCGCTACAAAGGTGTTAAGCCACTCATAGCGCACAATCTGGACCGCGATCTCTTTATCGGCCAGGCGCTGCCCGGCCCAATCGACGGCGACCAGATCGACGGCGGTCTCTTGACCGGCATCAGCGATGTACTCTTGCGGGCTTAGTCCCAGATAGTAATCGCCTTTGTGAACTACCACCTGAGCCCGGCCGGAGATAAACTGATTGTCCGGACCGGTCGCGGTCGCTTCAAGGGTCAAGCGGTGGCTACCGGTTTGGAGAATCTCGTCCAGTTCGCCGCCGTTGAGGGTCAAAGCCAACTGGCCGGCGGCGTCGGTGGTGCCGCTGCCACTGAGAATCGCTTGGGGGAAGCTCTCTTCAAACCACCACCAGCAGTCAAAGCAGACGTACGGATCGTCGGAGTCGGTGAAGCGATAATTGCCGAATTGGGCCGGCTCGAAGCGGTAGCTCTCGGCCAGAATGTTCCATTCGACGTTAGCGTTTGCCAGCGGCCCGCCGAAGAAGTAGTTGGCCAAAATGGTGGCCTCGATATCGTCGCCGCGCAGCACTTCCGGCGCCTCCGGTTCAACCGTGATCTCAAACTCAGGGGGGCGGTAAGCGGCCACCTGGAAATAATGCTCGTGGTACTGGTCGGCAAAGCTGACAGCGATGGTGTAGTTGCCCAGGGCGGCGCCTTCCTCCAGCTCGATCGAGCCGTTGAAGGTGCCGGCCGCCGTTAGCTTTACCGTCTCTTCCAGGACCAGCTCATAGGCGGCATCGTAGACGGTGATATTAACCTGACCCAAATCCGGGCGGCTGAAATCAACATCATCTTCGGTCCGGATGATGCCTTTGTAATGCACCGTTTGCCCGGCCCGGTAGATGGGACGATCGGTGTAGAGGTGGACGGCAAAGTCGCGCGGCTGGTAGTCGTAATCCAAGCCAAAGTCGTAGGGACTGATGCCGCGCTGCCAGTTTTCAGATACCGCGCTGAAACTCTCATCATCGGCCAGGCTGGCGGCTATGATCGAGGGGCGGCTGTCCCGGTCGCCCAGCTCAAGGCGGGCCACTCCGTCATTATCGGTTGTGGCGCTCCCCAGCCGGTTGCGGTTATCGTCGAAAAAGACAATCTCTCGACCGGCGACCGGGGCCCCGTCGGCCAGATCGGTTGCCCACACCAGAGCTTCTTTGAGGCCGGTTTTCAGGGTCAGGTTTAAGTCGCTGACGACCAGGACGTGTCTAGGCTGGTACTGGTCGCGCTCCACCTGGGGCGAATCGGTCTCGAGTAGATACAGGCCGGGGTCCAGCGGGCCGCCGGCCTCGACCAGGTCGATCGCCTGAAAGGCGGGCTTATCGACGGCCGCTTCCAGCCGAGCCTGCCACTCCCGGACGAGGGTGTTAGCGGCGGGCTGATATTCGTTCCACTCCCACTCCGGCCGCTGAATCTCGTCCGGCGGCAGCCGGTAGAGGCGCAAGTTGAGCCGATTAATATTAACGTAACTGACCAGGAGCTTGGCCGGTAAACCGGCATCATAAGTGCCGACCAGACCTGGGGTGCGGAGCTGGTAGTTTGGCGGCAGGGGCTGGGTGCGGAAGCGAACGGTCCGGCTGTCCGTGGTTTTGTTGCCGTACGGATCTTCGATGCCGGGGCTAAGGCGGACGCTGTAGTCGATTGAGGGCTGGACATCGAAGCTGAAGCTGAAGCTGTTGTCCCAGGGGGAGTAGTAGGTGTAGACCGCGGTCGGGGTGATGGGCAGGGGTGGGGTCATTTCCACGTGGTCCATGACCGTGGCCGGGTTGATGGGCGTATTGAAGACGATAGTGAAGTTCGTGTAGGGCGGAGCGCTGTTTTCGCCATCCGCCGGCCGGGTTTCTACGATGCGGGGCAGGGGTACGCTGGTGAAGCGGAAGCTGTAAGGGCTAACCATCCCGCTGCCGCCGGCCGCGCCGGTGACACCGGCGTCGACTGTGACCTCGTAGGTCGTATCGAAATCGAGTTGCTCGGAGGGGGTAAAGGTCAGGGTCCGGTCGACGAAGCTGAAATCACCCGGCACCCGGCTCCCAAAGAGGAGCCCGGTCGCTTCCAGTTGGAACTTTTCTTGAGCCGATTGCGGATCGACCGGCTGGCTGAAAGTGATTTGGATGGGATTTTCAATCGGGACCAGGGTCTGGCCATCATTAGGGGTGTTGAAGACCACTTCCGGCGGCTGGGTGGTGAAGCGCCACTCGAAATCGGCCGGCAGATCGGTCTTGTTGGCGACGTCCGGCAGCCCGGCTTTGACCTTGGCGGTGGTGGTGGAGCCCCCGGTGAGAGTACCGGCGGGCGTAAAGACGTAGATCGAGGTGTTGAGCCACTCGCCCGAGCCGTCGATGGCTGGCTCGAACGCCAGCGGCTGCGGGAAGTTTTCGGCCTCGGCCAGCGAGGTCAAGGGCACCACCGGCCGGTTGAACATGACGGTGATGGTCGCGTCCGTGGCCACATCCTGGGTGCCAGCGGCCGGAATAACCTGGCTGACTTCCAAGTTGCCGGGCGTGTTGAAGCGGAAGGTAAAAGGTTCGGCCAGGGGTGCGCCGTCCGTGGCGACAGCCTGTTGGGTGAGAATAGCGTCGTAGACGGCGGCCCGCTCGAGGGGCTGGAACGGCGTGAAGCGCAAAGTGCGCTCATCCGGCCAGTCGAGTTCGCCCTCGACGGCGCGGGGCTGCTCGGCCGCGGTTTGCAAGCTGAACGCTGCCGCGGTGGCGGTTTGATTCATCGCTCGATCAAAGACCAGCTCGATGGCGCCGTCCGGGGCCAACTCTTCGCCCCGGCGCGGCGAGCGCTGCACGATGATCGGGGTGACGGTGCCAGGGTCGACCGGTTGGTAGGTCAGGTCCGGCAGCGGCGGCGGCGCGGTCGGGCTGCGGGGTGGGGTGGGCGTCGGTTCGGTGGTTTGGGCCGCGCTGGGCGAGACGCCACAGGCCGTGAAGCCGATGAGCAGGGCGAGAAACACCAGAAAAATAGGCAATGACGAGTGACGAGTGACGAGTGACGAGTGACGAGTGACGAATGACGAATGACGAATGACGAGGGACGAGGGACGAATCGTAACCGGTGAATTTTGAGGGGGCAAGGGGGCAGGGTCGTCAGTGATTTGTTCCTGACTAATTTCTAATTGTTCATTGTTGGGCAACATAGTGGAACTCCTTTGGGCCGGTGTGGCCTCTACATCTATGATACATAGACGAAGAAAAGGGTCAAGGAGTTCCGGGTTGATCAATCCTCCCGTTCCACCACCCAGCGGCGCATGAGTTCGACCGTGAAATCCCACAGATCGTTGGGAGCGAGGTTAAAGTGATCGAGTGACTCGTCCGGCGAGGGCAGGGTGGTAACTTGGATATCTTCACTATATTCATCCACCCGCTCAACGATATCGTGGCGACGCAGGATGCGGAGGGCGATGATAGTCTCCTCCAGGGAGAGACGCGCCTGTTCGGCCAACTCTTCGGTGGTGGCCGGGTCGTTGGTCAGGATTTTGAGAATCTCCTGCCCTCCCGGCACTCCGATTTCGATCAGGCGCCAAATGCCGGAGAAGTAGGCGTTACCGTCGCGGTAGAAGCCGGGAGCGTTGATGATGGCTTCGACATCAGTGAGGGTGAAGCGCGGCTGGCGTTCAACCCCTTGCTCAAAGACCTGCCGGTTGTAGCGGGTGACCAACTCGTGACCAATAAGTTGAATCAAATACGGCTGGCCGCGGGTGAGGGTAATAATCCGCTCGACCGCTTTGGCGTCGTAATCCAACTCAAAATCAGGGGTGGGTTGGGTAATGAGCTTCCAGGCGGCGTCGCGGCTCAGGAAGCTAACCGGGATGGCTTTGACGCTGGCAAAGAGAGGGTGCCAGTAATCCTGGGTCATCTCTTGCAAGGTGTGCAGGCCGGCAAAGGCCATGACAAACCAGGAATAGGTTTGAATCAGGCCGCGCCAAAAATCGAGGAGGCGGGCTTCCAGTTTGCCCTCGATGATCATCTGCTCGATGAGTTCAAATTCGTCGACCGTGACCACAAAGCGCTGCCTGACAAAGCGGACCCGATCGAATTTTTTCAGGAAGCGATCGAATGAGGTGTACGGGTTGCGGCCGATGAAACGGCTTTCGTCAGGCTCGCCTATTTTGGCCTGTTGATCCGGCGAGAGACTATCGTACATGGCCAGGGCCAGATTATAGAGCATTTCGCCGCTGCTATCGACCATGCCGACGCGCTGCATATTAAAATCGACGATGACCGTGTCCAAGCCGAAGGTGCCGTCCATATTGTGCAGGATGGAGGTTTTGCCCATGCGCCGGTGCCCGTAGATCACCACCGAGGGAAGATGCCCTTCTTTGCCCCACAGCTCGTTGAGGCGGCGCAGGATATCCTCGCGGCCAACAAACAGGTCACCGGTGACGGGATTGCCAGCCACATAAGGGTTGGCCACCAGGCTGCGGGTATCGCTGGCCCCGACTTCTGCCCCGGTGCCGCTGATCAGGCGACGCCACTGATGAATAATGCCCTCCAAGATGGTGGCTTCTTGCTTGCCCACGTGTTCAACCAGATACTCGGTTAGATCGTCCAGGCGGTCCGTGGCCCGAGCCAGGGCTGCCAACTGTTGGTACTTGCTGGTGGCTACTTGATAGGTCGCCACCTCCGTGCCAATTTTTTGCAATCGTTTGAGCGCCCCGTAGGTGGAAGAGGTTGAGGATCTTAGCCCGTTAACCAAATCAACGGCGTGGGGTAGATCCGACAACTTGCTGTAAAACAGAAACGTAGACAAGGCTTCGAACACACCGGCTGGAATTGAGCGGTTGCCCAACAGATTGATGACTTCAAGCTGGGTAAAGGCGGCTTGCACGGCGCCGGTGGGTTCCCGCGTCATCTCTTCGAGCTGGTGGGTGAAACGGGCAATACGATCATACAGGCGAGCGTTGGCCAGGGCGATCTCGGCCTGACTGGTGAAGGTGGCTGCCAGGTTGATCTCGCGGGTGGTGAAGGGTTGCTCAATATCACGAGCCAGGGAGAGCATGCCCACGACCTGGTTGAAGCGAATCAGGGGCACCCCCAACCACGACTTAACCCGAGGCAGGCCTTTAACGTGCGGCCAGCCTTTACATAAAGAGACATCCGGCAGCGGTAAAGGCTGCTGAGTTTGGCGGATCTGGTCAAAGATGTCGTTGTTGCGCAGCCGGATGCGGATCTTGCGGGCTGCGACCTCGTTGGGAAAGCCGCGGGCGGCCACGGTCTCCAACTTATCGCCGGTTTGGAGCAGGACCGAGCCCCGGTCGAAAGTGACGATTTTGGCAAGGTGCTCCAAGATCAATTCCAGGACCTCGGCCAGGTTCAGCGTGTCAGAGATGGCGTGGCCGGTGTGGTAAAGGGCTTCTTGCAGTTCAAGGAGCTGCTGATTTTGGGCTTGCAGATCGAAGACGCGGCGCAGCAACAAGTTTTCGGTGTGGGAGCTGGTTTTGCGAGCTTCGTCGGCAGAGCGGAGGCGGTTGCTGAGCGTGGCCATAATGGTCATACTCAGGCCTGGATTGTCGGCCAGCAAGCGCTCAAAATCCTTGCGGCGAATCTCGGAGGCGGTCAGGTTTTCCAAGGCCACTACCGAAGCGGAGCGTGGCTTACTTTCCAGGACCGACATCTCGCCCACAATGTCGCCGCTGTTGCGATAGCCCAGAATGGTCGGCGCTTTAAAATCATCTTTGACCACGGCCGCCCGGCCCGACCAGAGGATGAACATCGAGTCGCCCTGCTCACCTTCACGGAAGATGATCTGGCCGGGTTGATACTGGCGCTCAATCATGAATTTGGAGAGGACAATCCGGTCGGTGGCGGCGATGATGCGGTAAAAAGGAGAGTTGAGCTTGTCGTTGAAGGCGGCGCTGTTGGCCGGTCGGGTCGCCAGCAAGCGGTTGAGTTCAGGGGCGGATAAAACCTGGGTCATCACGGTATCTCCTCGAGATGGTAGTTGAAGCCGAAAACCGGGTGGCAAAGTTAAGGCCGGCTCGACCGGCCTGGCCTCTGGATCGGAATTGGAACTTGGTCAGGACATAGTCTTAACAATTTGGCGATACAGGTTGGCCGCTACCTGTTGAAGCAGGCCGGGCCGGCCTTGACTCTCGGCAATGATGTCGCTAATTTGTTCCTCGCTAAAGCTTACGCCCGTACCTTGCAGCCGGTCCAGGATAAAAGCCCTGGCCAGGTGCGGCGAAAAGGGTTGAACGTTAATCTGCCGGCAAATCCCAGCCAGGGGTGAGTCCATCTCCGGCGAGTCAGGGAAGAGCCGTTCCAGCGGCGAGCGGCTGGCAATAACCAGGGTAATGGGCGCGTCTTGGCCATCGGCCAGGCCCCGTAAATGGCTGCGGACGCGGACGGTAAAGCCATCCCAGGTCATCTTTTCAATCTCATCCAGGCAGACCAGGTAGTGTCCGCCGCGCATAGAGCGGGTCAGCTTGAAGCCGCGGGCCAGTTCGATATTAAGTCCGTCACACAAGGCCTCGTAGAAATCGTCTTCATCATCAACCCATTCCAGACTTATATAAGCGATATTTCCCACCGGGATGCCTAAATATTCTGGGGCTAGATGACAGATCATCGACAGCGTCGACGATTTACCAATTTGGGACTCACCGACCAGGGAGAGGTTGGTGCCCTGGCTCAACCCTTCAAAAATTTGACTGAGTAGCTCTTGACGGCCGAAGAAGCGATCGGGGTTCGTAATTCGGCCCCGGTCGCCGAAAGGATTAGGCACAGGTTCAAATGAAGCAGCGACAGGCATAGGGCTCCCAGCCGATGACGACACCCGCCGCGGTTGCTCGGTCATAATGAGGCGAGCAGTTTCCTCGGTGATGGCCGCCAAATAATCGTCCACATACTTGCCACCTTCGCGCCAAACCGGTTTTCCATCGAGCGGTCTCACCTGCATTCGGGCTAACCAGGGCAAACTGCGCCAGGCGCATGCTTTGGCAATAATAGGGATTACAATAAGCTCACCCGCCTCCTGGCGTTTGAGCAGTGCGGGGACTTCCTGGTCCATTATAAATTCAGAGTCCAGGAAGTTGGCGGTAACAAGAAGAATGGCGACTCTGGCTTGCTGAATCGCCTGGTTAACAGCTAAGTCCCATTGAGTGCCGGCAGTAATCTGATCATCGGTCCAAGCTCTGATCAGACCCTCTCCCTGCAGGCCCCCCAAATGGGTTAGTAAAGCGTTTTTTTCGTCTTCATCGGCCTCGCTATAGCTGATAAAAACCGTGGCCTGAGACTTTTTCCTCTCCACTCCACCCGACACTCTGGTTAAGGAGACAGGTTGGTGAAACATAGACGGGGTTACTCCTGGTAAGGTTTTGGTGAAGTGATCTTTTAATTCAATTGTCAAACTTAAATTCATTAAAACCCAATGAAGTTTATCATAAGATCGTTAAAAAAGTCAATGGTTTTTTGACATAACTAGAATTTCCGCTAGGACTTTTGGGCTACCTGCGGGTAAGTCCTTGAGGAGCACGCCGACCGGGTTATAGAATTAATACTACTTTAGTTCCCTGTGTTTCACCCAATTTAGTATAGGCCTCAATCGGTCAGGAGGGTAAGATTTTATAATAGCCTTAGGAACATAACTTGTCACCTCCATGCGCAAAAAGCTAAAGTCATCAAATTTGCATAAATTGATCACCTCGCCTTTTGGTAAGCTGCTTAACACCCCCTTGTTTGAATGGGTCAAAATTCGCTCAATAAACCAGGAGTTTAAGCTGACTCAAATCAGCGCTGTAGCCCGAGCGACGCATTATCAGGGGGTCGATGCTTTCTTGGAGCAACTGAAACTGCGCAACAAGCTTGAGTCCAGAGTACGAGATAAGTTGGCTCGGGCCTTGGCTGCCTTCGGCCAGGAGTGGCAGCAGTGCCAAACAATTATTGAAGAGTGGGAGACTGCATTTTGGCAGAATAGCGTCCCGAAGCGTGCCCCGAACACCTTGGTCGATATGGAGATCGCCCGGCGCCGGCGGACAGAGCGCTGCTTAAAACCGAGCCGGCATTTTGCCTTCTTGGTTAGAGATAAACGGGTGGCTGCTATCAAGTTCAAAATTCCTGCACCGGCTAAAGTTTTAGCTCGCTGGTCCGGTGAAATCAACGACCCTGATCAGCTTTATCGGCTGCCCAGTAACCTCCCCTCGGTAGAGAGTTCCCAGCAAATTTTAGGCCCGGCCGGCCCCGAGTACTTGCTTCGATTTCCTTCTCCTTCCCCATATTTGCCAGGCCGGGCTTATGCCCGCGTTTATGAACCTGAGCAGCCAGCGGGGCATGTGCCAACGTTGATCTACGGCAGTGGCTTGGGTGTCATGAACGATCAGGTAACCTATTGGCCCGAGGAAGAGTATATCGGCCGCAAACTGGCAGCCCAAGGCTGTCGAGTCATTCTGCTTGAGTCGCCGTGGCACGGGCGGCGCGAACAACCGGGCTTTTGCAGCGGTGAACCCTACCTGGCCGGTGCTCCAGAAAGTCTGTTTCGGCTTTTCGCCACACAAGCACAAGATACGGCTGTCTTGGTGCAGTGGGCCCGGTCGACCGGCGCCGCGATTGTAGGGGTTGGCGGGGTCAGTCTGAGCGGCTTGGTGGCTCAGCAGGTGGCCACGCACTGCCAACTATGGCCGGCTGAGCTGCGGCCGGATATGATTTTTCTGGCTGCTTCTTCAAACAATATCTGTCAGGTAGCCCTGGAGAGCCGCTTGGTCCAGGCTCTCGGTGCGGACCGGGCCGGGCTTGAAGCCGGTTGGGACGAAAATACTCTAAACGTTATCCGGCCCCTGCTTGACCCAGGGCCAACTCTGGGGCTACCGGCCGACCAGATTGTGGCCGTCCTGGGACGTTTAGATACGATCATTCCGTACAAGTTTTCGAAGAAAATGCTCCAGAGTTGGCAGGTGCCTCAAGAAAACATTATTACCTGGGACGTTGGGCACTGTGGCCTGCTGACTCGAGCCATTCACTCCTCCGAACTACAGGAGCTTATTCTACGGACGTTGCGCAGGCTTCACCCACCACGCTCCGAGCCGCAAATCTGTCCATAGGGGTTAGCCCGTTTGTGAAGGCGATATCGCCCTATCGAGTATAGGCAAGCCTCGAGCCAGTCGGTACCCTAAGAAAGGAGTTATATCATGAAAAAACTAATCTTGCTGGTCATCGATGCCTTTGCCTCGCGGGTTTTTGTTCCGGCTCTAAAACGAGGGGAGCTACCTAATCTCCAAGCGCTGGTGGAGTTGGGCCAGCTGAATACCAACTGTATCGGCATCTTTCCAACCCTGACTCCGGCAGCGACCTCTTCTATTGTAACCGGCTATTATCCGCAACACCATCACGTCTTGGGCTTCCACTGGTATGATATAGAGCATGATACCGTCGTCTATTATGGCGATGATTTTTGGGTTATCTGGCGGGAAGGCTTTGGCGAATTCTTTGAGGATTTTCTGAACAAGCTTAACCACAAGCGCCTACAGGTCCCGACACTCTTCCAACTGGCCGAGCAGCGCGGTTTGAAGGCAGGCGTGCTCAACTATCTCATCTTTCGGGGGAACGTTAAGCATGAAGCTCAAGTGCCTTTAGCCTTCAGTTGGATCCCCAGCATTCCAACGAGTGAGAAGGTTTTAGGACCCACCGTGATGTACTTCGGGGATTTTGTCGATACTGAGATCAAAAAGTTGGACGATACCCTGTATCGAACCGGCGGGCCGTTTCACCGCTTTGGCTTCGATGACGAAAACACGGGTAACCTGCTGGTCCAACTCGCCAAGCAGCGCGCCTTTCCCGGCCTGACCGTGGCTTACTTCCCTGACAACGATTTTCACAGCCACGAAGTGGGACCGGCCCGAGCAGTCAGTAGCCTCCAAGACGTGGATACTCACTTAGGGCAGTTGTTTGCTCTATTTGGTGGCGTTGAGGCTTTCCTGAACGAGTTTAGCCTGGTCATCACCGGGGATCACTCCCAGACCGACGTTGTCAGCGGCAACCGAGAAGCTCGCATCGAGTTGGACCGGATTTTAGACGATTTTGCCATCGCCGACCCGGGCCGGCCCTGGCGCAAAAACGATGAGATCATTATTTGCCCTGATATGCGGGCCGCCCAAATTTACTTCAATCGCCTCGAGCCTAGGCGGTTTAACGATGCAATTGAAGCCCTTATGCAAGACACCCGAGTTGATCAAGTTATTTGGCGGGCCAACGATCTGGATAGCAATGAGACCGGCTACAAGGTAGTTACCCGGGATCGAGGCCGGTTGCATTTTTGGCCTGGGCAAGATAGTCCCAACTCCGGGCTCGATCAGTTTGGGGGCCGGTGGAGTTGGCGCGGTAGCCTGGCCGTTTTCGACGGTCAGGTCAAGCCAAACAATGAACTTGTTTTCCCCACCTACCCTAACGCCTTTGAACGGGTTAAAGGCGGCCTGGACTGCAGAAACAGCGGGCATTTATGGGTGACCGCCCAGCCAGGTCATGAGTTTGCTTTATCCGAAACTAGCGTCCACGTCGGGGGTGGTTCCCACGGCTCACTGCACGCCGGCGACTCTCTCTCGCCGTTGATTGTAGCCGGAGCGCCAAAGCCGGTACACCTGCCTGATCATGTCAGGACCGTTGACGTGACGCCCTTATGTCTCAACCTCTTGGGGCTAGAGTTTGCTTACCCCATTGGGGCAAGCCGAGTTACAAATTAAAGTCTAATAGGAGAATTAAAATGAGCTTACAAAATAAAAGAGTCGCTATGTTTGTTGAAGATATGTATGAGGATTTAGAGTTTTGGTATCCCTACTATCGAATGAAGGAAGCCGGCGCCGAGGTAACCGTGATTGGCCCTGAAAAGAAAGATTTTGAGGGCAAGCACGGTCTGCCGGCTAAAGCGGATAAGTCCATCAACGAGGTTAACACCAATGAGTTTGACGCTTTGATCATTCCCGGCGGCTACTCTCCCGACCGCATGCGGCGGAGCCAGGCCATGGTCGACTTCACCCGCATGATGGCTGAGAACGGAAAAATTACGGCCGCGGTCTGCCACGCCCCCTGGATGCTGGCCTCAGCCGGCGTGATCGAGGGCAAACGAGTGACCAGCTTCTTCTCCCTTAAAGATGATCTCATCAACGCCGGCGCCGAGTGGCTCGACCGGGAGGTGGTGGTGGATGGTCCCCTCATTACCTCGCGTAATCCGGATGATCTTCCGGCTTTCTGCCGCGCGATCATCGAGCACCTGGACTAGAGAGCTCTAGCTTGCCCGATCGAGGTATTGGCAGAGTAGCTCGATCGGGCAACCGTGACTCCTCAACATCTCATCGCTGTATTTGTCCTCAATGCCCCTGTTTATTCTTCACCGTCCAACTGGGTGAACTCTCTGTTTATTCGGTTGGGCTCCATATTACCACCTGATCGATAGCCGAATTTCGCTCAATATGGTGAAGCCCCGCTTCTACATTCCCCTGTAAACTAGATACTATAGCCCATCTATCCCCGCGGCAGGTATGACTAAAGATGGAAGCCCTTAGGGCTGGCACTGTTAAACAGCGGCCTTGTCGCGAACCGAAACGTGTCTTAACGATGTATTACTAGAGTTAGCTAAAGGGGAGATATCCAAATGAAACCTCCATTATCAAGAGCCAAAGTTACTCTGGTGACGGCGGTCGCAGTTGTGGTCATTTTACTGCTCACCGTTCCACCGGCCTGGGCCAACGGTTCCCTTGAGGTCTTGGTGTCCGAAACCTACACTTACTTGGGAGGCAGCCCGGTTGAAAAGGAGTTTGAAGTCCCGGCCGGCTACAGCGACGAGGCCCTCGTGGTTGGCCGCAAAAAAGAAGGTCACCCGGAGCGTGGTTGCACCCCGGCCCCCAATGAGGACCATATCCACCCCAGTTGTGACCAACTTCAAGAAAATGAAGAAGTCCGGGTGCTGCTCAACGGCGAAGAGTGTTTTGAACTCAGCGATCAAAACCCACTCGATGACCAGTGGTTTAGTTTTGAGGACACCTGCCCCAATGTTCAAGAAGGAAGCAACACCTTACGTATCGAGCATACAGGCCGGGGGAGGTCCACCGGCTCCGTCCACTTTGAAATGACGTTTATTCTTGAACCGCTGGCGGTCCAGGAGGAGCCGGCAGAGTGCCAGTTGATGGACTTAACCCCGCGGCAGGGTGAGGCGCCGCTTACCGTCGAGGCTACTCAGGAGCTGGGTGTGTTTGAAAGTATCGATTGGGGCAATGGGACCCAGGTGGCACCGGAGATCACGCCTCAAGACCGTCAAGGCGAGCATACAGTCGAATATACCTATACCGAACCCGGCCGTTACCAGGTCGTGGCCGTGGTCAATAGTGGCGGATCGCTCATTCCGGAGTGCGCGAACGTCCTCGTTGAAGAAGAACCAACCTTTGTTTCCGGCCAATTCCAGGATTTTATCGGCCCGGTGGCTTTTGGACCCGACACACCCGAGCTGGAGCCGGGTAAAGGCTATTTTGATAGCACTCGCAGCGTTATGTTTAACGTTGAGTATCTGGACGATCAGCAAGGCGACATTGTCTACCGCTTCAACGGCCAGGAAATTGATGACGTCACCACCAGTCTCTTCAACAGCGGTGATTTTGAGCAGTTAACCTCTGAGGACGGCCGGGCGGTGACCGAGCTGGCTGAAGGCGTGACCAAGCTGATCGCCTACCGCTATGACCAGGAGCAGGCTCGCATCTTCCAAACCGTCGACGGACCGGACAGCCGCTGGATCAAGCCCCTGGACCAACCGTTTGAGCACAAGTATGACTTTGCCCTCCACCTGCATGGGCCGGCCTCAACCACCGACCGCCTGGTCTACGGCCGTGAGGCCCAGACGGTCCAGTACGATCCCAGCGGGCAGGCCACGGTCAACCTGACCTTCGATCAGCCCGGTTTGGTGGGGGTCTATCCTGTCAACCCTGACCTGCGCTGGCGGACAGTCGATCAGTTGAGCTACCCCGCGGCTGGGGGCGAGGCTGTTGATTACCGCTTTGCCGAAACCGGCCTGCACTACTACCGCATCATCGACCAAGGGGGTCAAGTCGTGGCCGGCCCGGCGGCTGCTCCTCAATTCACGTTTAGCCCTCAACCCGGAGTCAGCTACCAGGCCCAACTGGTCTACCCGGCCACCTCTCTCTTCGTCGGCCTGTACGATGATATGCAGTTTCAGCACCCCGACTCCTGGCTAATGCCGGTCGATGGCCGCCGGGAGCATGATTTCCAGTTCCACCTCGACTACCACCGCCTGCCCGACCCGGACCTGGGCAACGATCACCTCCGCGGTGACATCGTGGTCGATGGCCTAACCCTCAGTTACGGTACCACCTCGGTGGCCCAGCAGTTCCCTTACGGCCGCCACGACGGCGTTCAGCCCGGAGTCAACATCGCCGGCATCCCGGATGTCAGTATGATCGCTTTCTGCCAGCGGCCGGGCTACCACGAGGTGGTCTACTGGGGCGGCTGGGAGAACGAAAGCTACTACCTGCCCGAGCGGGGCTGGATCATCGATCAGGATTTAGCCGATGAGTGGAGCGAAGACCAGCGGGGTGAGTGCATCGACGCCGCCCGCCGGGTGAATATGGAGCTAGCGCGCCAGGGCCTCCGCACCGACCACACCTTCCGCCATCACGGCGAGCGCAGCCAGGGTTATCAGATGGTCCAGCAGCAGATCTGGTCACCCTATAACCTGGTTGGGATGCGACCGCCGCACCTGGGTCAAATCCTGAAGCCGGGTACGGTTCTGAGCTACTACGAAAATCCGGAAGATGTCCTCTTTTGGGGTTGGGATTTAGAGCAAGGCGGGTTGGCTGACGGCATCGGGGCTTACGAACTGCAAGCGCATGTGGCTTCACTCGGCCCGGCTCAGTATGTCGACATGACCGGCATCCATCCGGCCAACGAAGTTTATGTGCCTGACTTCCCGGCTCAACCGGCCGCTCCGGCCGAAGTGGAACCGCTCCCTGAACCGGCTCAACCGGAGCAAGTACCCCCGGCTCCGCCGCAGGCACCTGCTCCGACGCCCGAACCGACCGCGCCTGAACCGACCCAACCTGAACCGACGCCTGAACCGACCCAACCTGAACCGACGCCGACCCCGACCCCTATCGTTCCGGCCCCGTCCGAAGAGCCGCCTTTGTAAACACACCCACCCGCCGTCTGAGGCAACGGACTCGGGTAGGGGCGTAAAATTCTACGCCCCTACCCGGCCCCGGGAAAGCACGCCGGAACGGCCGGCCCAGATCGGGTGAGTACCACACCGGTGGCAATCGGGGTTTGTTGGCCTAAGACAGCCTCAACGGCGCTGCCGGATAGGTCTGCTCGAGCGGTCGAAGCCACCGTTCCGGCCGGCGGAGACCGTCTTTTAGGGGTTTGGTTATGATCCCTTGGCTAGGTCGCAGGCACCTTTTGAGTATGCACAAGGGATCTTTTGAGCACGCACAAGAGACCTTGTAGGTATGCACAGAGGATGTTTTGGGCACGCACGAGGGATCTTTCGGGCATGCACAGAGGATCTTTCAAGCACGCACGAGAGATCTTTCGGGCATGCACAGAGGATCTTTCGGGCATGCACAAGGGATCTTTCGGGCAGTCGGGAGTAACCTTTTGGGTATGCACTAGGGGGCTTTTGGACTTTCGGCAGGAGTATGACAGGCCCAAACGGGGCGACACCGAGTAATGAAAATGGAGTGCAGAGCAAGCTCTGCCCTCATCGGTCTTAGCAACCACTAGCCCGGTTAGTTAATAAGAAAGATAGAGTAAC
>CALMIS010000235.1 GCA_937864185.1 uncultured Chloroflexota bacterium | reverse complement strand
CCTCTTCGTCCCGAACGAAGCGCGCTACCGGGCTGCGCTACATCCCGATTTGCTGACCACAGCAAAACGTGAGTATAGCAGCGTTCCGGGCTGCTGTCAAGAAGTTAGCCGTTACCGTAGATAAGCTTCATTTCGTCATAGACGCGGCTGACCCCGGCCCGGATGCGCTTCTCGATGATCGATTTTTCGCCGGCCCGGTAAGGAAAGAAGTCGATCATCTGGCTGATGACAACAGCCGCTTCGGCTTTAGTACGGCCGGATTTGTACTGGCTGCGTACTTTGGAACGCAAGGCCCGAATATATTCTGACACCGGCTCGCTGGCCTCAACGTCCGTCAGGGGGCCGTGACCGGGCACGATCAGCGCGAAGTTTTGGCGACGCAGCCAGCGCAGTTGAGCCAGCCATTCTTCGCTATCACACTGGCCTAACGCCGGATGCTCATTGACCACGACCAGATCGCCGGTAAAGAGAATCCGCTCTACCGGGAGATACAGGCCGCTGGTTGCCGGAGTATGGCCACCCAGGTAGACAAAGTGGAGTTCTCGGCCCCCTTTGTTCATCACTAGCCGACCGGTAAAGGATAACTCCGGCTTGATGATCTTGACCTCATTGAGCTGTTTTTGTACGTCCGGCCGCTTTTTGAACAGATTTTTGGTCCGCTCGATGAAGGTGTCTTTATAATTTGACATCTCCTTCCAGGCCGCTTCGTGGGCCAGCACCGGGGCATCGAAAAACTGGTTGCCCATAATGTGGGCCCGGTGGTGGTCAGTATTAAAGACGTACAGAACTTTGTCGGTCAACTGTGAGACTCTATTGGCCCAGTCTCGAGCTTCAGCCGGAATAATCGGCGTATCGACGACAATGGCTCCGGCTTCGGTCAAGACGCAGCCAACGTTAGCGCCTTCGTACTCTTGTTCAACAAAAACACCCTTAGCGATTTCTTGCATACGAAACTCATCTTTATTTGGAGTTGCTGAATTCCGACTAGTTTAGCACAGTTGAGGAGGAGAATCAACTCGAATTTTAGTCGGGTTTGTCCGAGTGTTCATGCCTGAACTTAATCGGCTTGCATAAGTTGACCTTTTCATTGGCGACCCTGGCACACTTGCGGCACACATAGTTGGGCCGGCCCACGAGATCGATCAACTCCGTCAGGTTTTCCAGGATATCAGATCGACTCCAATCACACAGCGAGCTTTTTCTAAGCTTCTTGTCCATCCAGAGCCTCGCGTAGTTCCGTCGCTAACCGGCGGACTTGCTCAACGGAGAGGCCGGCCTGTTTGACGAGCGCGCTGCCGACGATGACGCCATCTGCTAGTTGAGCCACCAGCCGGGCCTGGGGACCGCTGCCAATGCCAAAACCAACCGCTAGGGGTTTGGCGGTGACGGCTCGGACCCGGCCGACAAATTCAGCCAGACCAGGCGGCAGGTCGCTACGAGTGCCGGTTACGCCGGTCAGCGAAACCAGATAAATGAAACCGCTCGATTTTTCGGCTACCAGCTTAATTCGTTCCGGCGTACTGGTGGGGGCCAGCAGGTAAATCAAGGCCAGGCCATGCTCGGCACAAGCCACAGCGATATCCTCGGCTTCCTCCGGCGGCAGGTCCGGCACGATCAAGCCATCCACGCCCGCTGCTACCGCCTCGGCGACAAAGCGACTGACTCCGTAAGCCAGGATGGGATTAATGTAGCCCATCAGGACCGCCGGGGTCTCGATCCCCTGTGCGCGCAACTCGGCTGTCATCGCCAGGCAGTCGCGCAAGGTGGTGCCGTTCTCCAGCGACTTCTGCGTGGCCGCCTGAATCGTCGGCCCATCGGCCAGCGGGTCAGAAAAGGGCACGCCTAACTCCAGCAAGTCGGCCCCGGCCTCGACCACGGTTTTGACCACTTCCAAACTGGCCTCACGGCTGGGGTAGCCCAGGACAGAGTAAGGCATAAAGGCCGGGCGGCCTTGGGTAAAGGCTGATTCGATCCTACTAATGCCTGTCATAGACTCTCTCTTTCAGAATGTTTATTCAACAGATCCCTCAAACACTGGTCGCTACTTCCGTAAGCCCATATGGCGCATAGCAATGTACAGACGGTGCTCGGCGATGGGCCGGATGCGATTTGCCCCTTCCTTCAAGATTTGATCGATGTAGCCGGGATCGTCGGCCATCTGGTGGTAGCGCTGCTGGATCGGCTCAATCGCGGCGATGACCGCCTCGGCCACGCGCTTTTTCAGGTGGCCGTAACCCTGGCCCTCGAATTCGCTAAGGATGCTTTCCTCGCTTTGGCCGGTCAGGGCTTGATAGATGGTCAGCAGGTTGGTTACGCCCGGCTGGTTCGTCCGATCGAAGGCGATCCGGTTCAGCGAGTCGGTGGTGGCGCGCATGACGCTTTTGCGCAGCACGTCGGGCGGATCCAGGAGGTGGAGGGCATGGCCTTGCTTATCGGTACTCTTGCTCATCTTGCCGGTCGGGTCATCCAGGCCCATGACTCGCGCCCCAACCTTGGGATTGAGAACCTCCGGCAGGACAAAGGTCTCGCCGTAGAGATTGTTGAAGCGCAGGACAATATCCCGCGTTAGCTCCAGGTGCTGCTTCTGGTCTTCGCCGACCGGTACATAGTGGGTATCGTAGAGGATGATATCGGCGGCCATCAAGACCGGATAATCGAGCAGGCCGGTGCCGACACTCTCCTGCTTAGCCGCTTTGTCCTTATACTGGGTCATCCGCTCCAGCCAACCGATCGGCGTGACGCAGTTGAGCAGCCAGGCCAGTTCAGCGTGAGCTTGAATGTGGCTCTGCACAAAAATGGCCGATTTCTCGGGATCGAGACCGCAGGCCAGATAAAGCAGGGCCACTTCGCGAATTTTGTGGTACAGGTCTTGCGGGTCTTGCGGCACGGTGATCGCGTGCAGATCGACCACGCAGAAGACATTTTCGTACTGATCCTGCGCATCTACCCAGTTTTTGATGGCGCCCAAATAGTTGCCGATGGTCAGGTTGCCGGAGGGTTGGACCCCGGAGAAGACCCGTTTTTTGGTGGATTGGCTTTCCATGTGCTTACTCCTTCAAGGCTTTCATAATTGTGTCCAAATCTTTGTCTCCCCGTCCGGAGAGATTGATGATCATTATCGTGTTCTTAGACAACTTTGGCGCGCGTTTGATCACTTCGGCGACGGCGTGGGCCGACTCCAAAGCCGGGATGATGCCCTCTTTTTCGCTGAGAACTTTGACGGCGGCCAGTGCTTCTTCATCGGTGGCGTAGGTGTAGCCGGCTCGCTCCTGATCGCGCAGCCAGGCGTGCTCCGGCCCCACCGAGGGGTAATCCAACCCGGCGCTAATCGAGTGGGTCTCGGCGATTTGGCCGTCAGGCGTTTGCAGGACGTAGGATTTGGTCCCGTGCAGGACCCCCAGCCGGGCTTCGACGCGGACCCGGCCTTTTGCTTCATCCCCGTCGGAGAGGATCGGCGGGGGCGCAAAACGCGCGGCGTGCTTGCCGCTCTCGATGCCGCTGCCGCCCGCCTCGACGCCCAGCATTTCAACGCCTTTGTCCTCGAGAAAGGGGTGGAACAACCCAATCGCATTCGAACCGCCGCCCACGCAGGCGACCAGCAGATCGGGTAGCCGGCCTTCTGCCTCCAGAATTTGGGCCCGCGCCTCGCGGCCGATGATGCTCTGAAAATCGCGCACGATCGTCGGGTAAGGGTGTGGCCCCAGGGCCGAGCCGAGCAGATAGTGAGTCGTCTCGACGTTGGTCACCCAATCGCGGATGGCCTCGTTGATGGCGTCTTTCAAAGTGCGGCTGCCGCTGCTGACCGGTCGCACTTCCGCGCCGGCCAACTGCATACGAAAGACGTTGGGCTGCTGCCGGGCAATATCGACCTCGCCCATATAGACAATACACTCCAGCCCCAGCAGGGCGCAGGCCGTCGCCGAGCCAACGCCGTGCTGACCGGCCCCTGTCTCGGCCACGATTCGCCGTTTGCCCATGCGCTGTGCCAGGAGGGCCTGACCTAAAGCGTTGTTGATTTTGTGCGCTCCGGTGTGGTTCAGGTCCTCCCGTTTGAGGTAAATCTTGGCCCCGCCCAAGTACTCGGTTAGGCGTTTGGCATAGCTCAGCGGGCTGGGCCGGCCGACGTACGTATTGAGCAAATGGCTAAGTTCAGCCTGAAAATCGGGATCAGCCTTGGCCGCCTCGTAAGCTTGTTCTAGCTCGGCCAGGGCAGGCATCAGCGTCTCCGGGACAAACTGTCCCCCGTAGGGACCGAACTTACCTTTGATTTCTGTGTTGGTTGCTAGTGCCACTGAATTCTCCTTTGATGACTCGCGCTGCGAATAGCGTGAAACGTGGAACGTAGAACGTGGCTCACTCCTACGTTCCACGTTCCACGTTTCGTACCGCTTCGAGAAAAGCTCGTACCTTTTTATGATCCTTCTTCCCCTTTGTCGCCTCGACTCCGCTACTGACATCGACGCCCCAAGGCCGTACAGCCCGAATGGCCGCCTCGACATTCTCCGGCGTCAGGCTGCCGGCCAGCATCAGTCGCTGCGTCCGGGCGATTTCGGCGGCGGTGGCCCAATCGACGAGATGGCCGGTCCCGCCATAGAGATCGGGATGGTAGGCGTCGAGGAGGAGGGTGGGGAGAATGGAAGGCTGGAAGGCTGGAAGGCTGGAGGGTTGGAGGGTTGGAGGGTTGGAGGATTGGAGGGTTGGATTTGTTTCTTGTTTCTTGTTAATTGTTAATTGTTCATTGCTAATTGCTGATTGTGCTTCTTGTTGCCTGTTGCCTGCTGCCTGCTCCGTCAAGCGAGTATACGCCGCTGCCAACGGATAGGCTTCCGCCACCGACTTGGGGCGTAGGGCTTTGTAAGCTATTCCGGCGAAACTGGCGACCTCCGCCGGCGATTCTTCACCGTGGAGCTGCGCTGCATCGAGCCGGCAAAAATCCAGCACTTGCCGAACGGTCTCCGGCGTCTCATTCACAAACACGCCGACGCAGATGATGGGGGACGTGGAGCGTGGGACGTCCTCTCCTCCTGACTCTCGGCTTCCTTTTCTGCTTTCCTGCTTCACCGCCGCCACAATCGACCGCACCAGCTCGGGCTTCACGTAGCGCGGGCTCGGCTCGTAAAAGATAAAGCCCACCAGATCCGCGCCGACCTCAACCGCCACCCGCGCGTCCTCTAAATTCGTTATCCCGCAAATCTTTACTCTCGTCACTATCTTCAATTCCCTTGAAACTACAGTAGTCAGTATTCGGTCATCAGTAGTCAGATAAAGACCCTCATTGAATAGAGTCTTACCCACAGAGACTGTTCGACTCCTCTATCTAGCTAGCCAACGCCGCGTAACCCCAAACTCTAAAAACCCTTCAACTTCATCAATTCTATAATCTGACCGACCCTACTCCACTGGACTCAAAAAACCGCCAACTCTACAAACTCCATAAACTCTACAATCTCACTCAACTCAATCCCACTTGATCATATTTAACAAGTTCCCGGACTTTCGCCCCCACATCTTTCGATTTAACCAGCGCCTCCCCAACCAAAATTGCATCGATCCCTTCCCGGCTCAGGCGGCGTACATCCTCGGCCGTGTGGATTCCACTCTCGGCCACAAAACAGACTCCAGCCGGAACATCCTGGCGCAGCTCGATGCAAGTGTTGAGGTCTACCGAAAAATCCCGCAGATCACGGTTATTGACTCCAACCAGACGAGGTTCTAGCGGTAGAACCCGCTCCAACTCCTCCCGGTCGTGGACTTCGATCAGCGCCGTCATTCCCAATTTGCGGGTCAGGGCCAGGAGGCTGGCCAACTCATCATCGTTGAGTACCGCCGCAATCAGCAGTAGCCCGTCAGCCCCGGCCGCCCGCGCCTCATAAACCTGGTACGGATCAAAGATAAAGTCTTTGCGCAGCACCACCGGCCGGTCGGCGCCATCCGACTCGGCTAGCATATTCTTGATTTGGGTCAGATAGCCGAGCTGGCCCTGAAAGTACCGGGCATCGGTCAAGACCGAGATGGCTGACGCGCCGTTGGCGGCGTAGGTCGTGGCCAGGGCCAGGGCATCGAATTTGTGACGCAGCAGGCCCTTGCTCGGCGAGGCCTTTTTGACCTCAGCGATCAGGGCGACACGCTCCGTGGCCCGCAGAGCCGCCACAAAGTCCTTGGGCTTCTCCGCCAGCGCCGCCTCTGCTCGCACTAGGGTCGCCTCGCGCAGTTGCATCTGCTTGGGCAGCTCTTGATTACGTTTGTATCTAATAATTTCATCGAGAATTGTCATAAAATCTCCCCATCTCCAAATCCCCGCTAATCTTTAAATCGTCGGGTGAACTCAATAAACCGCTCCAGCACGTTGTGGGCCGCGCCGCTGTCGACGCTGTCGGCAGCGAGTTTGAGACCAGTGGGGAAATCGATGGCTTTGCCGGCAGCGACCAGCGCCGCGGCGGCATTAAGCAGGACCACATCCCGGCGCGCATCACGACGACGACCGGCCAGGATATCGCGGGTAATTTGGGCGTTCTCGTCCGCAGTGCCGCCTAAGAGCTCGCTTTGGTTGGCTCTGGCAAAACCGAGCTCTTCTGGATCGAGCGTCTCGGTGGTGACCCGGCCATCCTGGAGGCGGCTAATCCGGTTTGGACCGGTGGTGGTCAACTCGTCCAGACCACCGTGCCCGTGAAAGACCATAGCGCTCCGATGGCCTAACTCACCCAGCACCCTGGCTAGCGGCTCGGTCAGCTTACCATCATAGACACCCACCGCCAGCGACTTTGCCCCGGCGGGGTTGGTGAGAGGGCCAAGGATGTTGAAAACGGTGCGGGCGCCCATCTCCCGGCGGGGGCCGATCGCGTGCTTCATGGCCGGATGGTGTTTGACAGCGAATAAAAAGCCAAGGCCCACTTCATCGATGGCGGCGGCTACCTGTTCCGGGGTCAGTTCGAGGTTGGCGCCCAAGGCCACTAGTACATCCGCGCTGCCGCTCTTGCTGCTGGCTGCCCGATTGCCGTGCTTGGCGACCTTCTGCCCGGCGCCGGCCACGACAAAGGCGGTGGTGGTGCTAATGTTGAACGTGCCCACCCCGTCGCCGCCGGTGCCGACCACGTCAACCAGATCATCCGGCGAGGTCAAAGTCTTGACCTGAATAGCTGCCCGGCGCATCGCCCGGGCGCTGCCGGTAATCTCGTCGACTGTCTCGCCCTTCATCCGCAGGGCCATCAGATAGGCGCCAATCTGAGCCGGCGTCGCTTCGCCTTCCATAATCTGCGACATCACCTCTTCCGCCTCGGCGGCCGTGAGCGACTCCTGGTTCATGACTTTGCCGATGGCTGTTTTGATCGGCATGACGAACATCGGCGTCGGCGCGGGTTCCGGCTTGGTTTCTGGGAGGGGCGGCGTAATTTGAGCCGGCGCGCCGGCTTTGGCCTCGATTTCCAAGAAGTTGTACAGCATCTCGTGGCCGTACTCGGTCAAGATCGACTCGGGGTGGAACTGCACCCCGACGACCGGATAAGCTTTGTGGCGCAGGGCCATCACTTCATTGGCTTCACCGCCGCGAGCGGTCACTTCCAGGCAGTCAGGCAGCGGCTCCTGCACAATCAGCGAGTGGTAGCGCGTGGCCGTCAGCGGTGAGGGCAGGTTGTGGAAAATGCCTTGCTGGTCATGCTCGATGGCCGAGACTTTGCCGTGCATCACCATTTTGGCTCTAACCACCTTACCGCCAAACGCCTGACCAATTGCCTGATGCCCCAGACAAACGCCCAGAATCGGGATCTCCTGGTGAAAACGCCTGATCAGGTCCAGCGACACCCCGGCGTCATCCGGCGTGCCCGGCCCCGGCGAAATTACGATCTGGTCCGGCTTTAACTTGGCAATTTCATCGAGCGTAATCGCATCGTTGCGCCGGACTGTCACCTCGCACCCCAACTCGCCCAGGTATTGGACCAGGTTGTAGGTAAAAGAGTCATAGTTGTCTATCATTAGAATCATCGGTGGTTTCCTTCTATGGATGTTCTTCCGCTATGGATGTTCTTCCGCGTATTTGACGGCTTCCGCCAGAGCGCGGGCCTTATTCCAACTCTCTTCATACTCTCGTTGCGGGTCGCTGTCAGCGACGATGCCGCCGCCGGCCTGAATGTGGACCCGATCACCTTGCATTACCACGGTTCGAATGGCGATACAGGAGTCGAGGGTGCCGTCGTAGCCAATGTGGCCGATCACGCCACCGTAGATGCCGCGCCGGGTATTCTCCAACTCGTCGATGATCTCCATGGCCCGGACCTTGGGCGCGCCGGTCAAGGTCCCCGCCGGAAAGGTGGCCCGCAGTAGGTCAAAGGCATCATAATCGGGCTTGATCTTACCCTGAACATCGGAGACAATGTGCATGACGTGAGAGTAACGCTCCACCACCATCAGCTCCACCGGCTTAACCGTGCCGGATTGGCACACCCGGCCTAAGTCGTTGCGACCCAAATCGACCAGCATCACGTGCTCGGCTCGCTCTTTTTCATCTTCGAGCAGTTCCCGGGCCAGAGCCTCATCCTCATCAACGGTCATGCCGCGCCAGCGTGTGCCGGCGATGGGGCGTAACTCGGCCACCCCATCTTCGAGACGGACGTGCATCTCCGGGCTAGCAGCGATGACGTGCAGCGGCAGTCCGCCAATGCCGCCGGGAAAGCGCATAAAAACCATATAGGGCGACGGGTTGTGCATCCGGAGGGCTCGATAAATACCAAACGGATGGGCCGTGGTCCGCCGCGACAACCGCTGCGAGAGCACCACCTGAAAAATATCGCCCGCTGCGATGTACTCCTTGGCCCGGCGCACCAATTCTTTAAACTCAGTTTGACTCAGATTGGACTCCAGGCCGTTGTGCTCGATTTGGCGAGGGGTCGGGACCTCCGGCAGCGGCGCATTGAGCCGGGCCACGACTTCCTCGATGCGGGAGACAGCCCGGCGATAAGCGGAGCGAATATCGCCGCGAGTCAGATCGGCGTTGGCTATCACTTGCAGGCGCTGCCGGGCGTGATCAAAGGCAACAACCGTGTGGGCAATCATGAAGGCCGCTTCCGGTAGGTTGAGTTCGTTGGGGTTATTGTCGGGCAAGCGCTCAAAGCGGCGCACGGCATCGTAACTAATTACCCCGACCGCGCCACCCACGAAGCGGGGTAAGTCGGCCAGGCGCACATGCTTGTACTTGGTCATTTCTTTTTTTAGGATGCTTAACGGATCGAGGCCATTCTCCAACTTGACCGCATAACCGTGGCCTTCAGCCGCAATATAGGCCTCATTCCCGGTGACCGTCAAAACGCCTCGGGGTCTGACCCCAATAAAGGAGTAGCGCGCTAGATGCTCGCCGCCTGAGACTGACTCCAGAAGAAAGCACGGTCCTTCATCCTGCAACTTAAGATAGACGCTAACCGGAGTTTCCATATCGGCCGGTAAATCGCGGTAAATGGGGATCAAGTTGGCCTGACTCGCCATCGCTTCAACTTGTTCGAGACTAGGTTTGTACATATCACCCTCCTGAGGTGCATTGGCAGATATTTAAACTATGACCCTTGCGGGGTTGAGCACAAGCCCAAAATCATTATTCAAATAAAAAAGCCTCTTGTCCTCAAAACATCTCTGACGAGATATTCTGGGGACGAGAGGCTCTGTAAATGCTCCCGCGGTGCCACCCCGCTTGAACCAGCTACCCAAGACTCTCTCTAAAACAGATCAATTGGGTTAACCAGTTCCACTCTTCCGGATACGCAGCCATAAGATTTAGCTTGAATATCCAGCTCCCTAATAACGGTGGAGTCTCCGTTGCCGCCTACTTATCGAGTAGAGTGAGTGGAATGGGTTTCGCAAGTGGGATGAGTAATTCACGCATTCTACTCATCCTACGTACCCTACTTCTCTAATTCAATGTTCGGAGCAAAGCTCGCGGGTCCATTCGCCGGCCGCGCCCATACCGGTTTTCCACCCACCCCCGGCTCTCTGAATGTCGCTTGAACGGTTACTTTTCCCGGTCATAACTGTTAAATTTTAGTTGAGGCCAAATGTATCACAGTTATAAGGCTTTGTCAAGCCTCCATGTTAGCAAAATTAACCGAATTCCCACAAATCTCTGACCGAATTCTTGTGCGGATTTGGTTAAATGAATAAACTACAAGTCAGTACTAGGCACTTATTCCCACAAAACAACAACATAGGAACCGCGCCCCAGCTTGCCAAGCTGTCGTTACTGGCTTCTATACCAATCGAGGCCTGGTCCAGCGAGCACTTTAACACCTTGCCGCGCTTTGTTCATATGACTGAAGAGCATTTCTAAGACACGGATAGACTCAAAGAAATGTAATGAGGCGCATCCGTGCTTATTCAGTTGTGCATAGCTGCTGCAGTCATGGTTATGAGCGGGTAGTGTTGGAACCGGGCATCATATAATCCATAGGGAAGGGAAAATGGCTGTTACTAAACTGAGCTTACCTAAATCTTTTGTTCTTAGACCACGGCTTGTCATTTTGAGTATCGCCTTGATCATCACGCTAGTAATGACGAGTGAAGTTTGGGCCGAAATAGTTGTCCCTCCCAATGACAACATATTTATCCAGACCAGCGGTGAGCAAGCCGGCATTGGGGTGGGCGATTACTACAGTGACCTGGAGGGCGATGATCTTCACCATTTGGTTGAGATTAACATTCCCTGTGTCGCTAATCAGACTTACACCGTTGAGTTGTTTGACCCCGAAGTCTATGATGCCGGTGACCCCGGCGCACCCACTGAAACGGTGGACGATGAGTGGCGAAATGAGGGCGATATCACCAATTTTGTCCTCCGTTCACCGGCCAATGTGGAACTTGTGATAGCGTCATTTCCTTCATTCACTACAACCGATACAGCGCCTCCGGTCCACGATAGTTGGGTCGCTTTTGGGACGATTACTCTTCCAGACAATCCCACCCCAGGTCAAACCTGTGGAGTCTATACTATTGAGACCTGGACCGGTGACGAAGACGAGTCTAATCCCTCGGTCAACAATGACGACAACGCCTGGAAATACCGGGTCAGAGGTGGCGCAGTTGATGTGGATGAAGATGAAGACTTTGCCCCTAATTTAGGTCCCGACGGTAGTCCAGGCACGGGTGATGAAGTTACTCTGGGTATCCAGCGGCTTAGCTTTCAACATAACACCAGCGCGGCCCAAAGCTTTTACTGGTTTGTTGATGATGACAGTGACCGGTTATGGATTGGGCGCAACTTTGATATGGATGTCGACACAGTTTTGTGCCCCGGCGGTGTCGATAGTTGCAATCTCCAGTACATTTCGCCTTCCGGCCAAACCACGGCTGCAACTATATCCGGCAACGCGGAATGGAACCCGCCAGAGGATAATTCATCCGACCGCAACGAAGGCGACCCTTTTTCTGACATCGAACCTGGCCTGTGGCGAGCCAACGTTACCATCCCTGTCGATAACCAATACATTATTGAAATTGAAAATGACGGTAAGCCGATTTTTTTAGCTCCACCGGATTTGCCCAATGTTCTGATCAACAAAGATGACGGAGTCGAGGTCGTCACCTCACCGGGCGTGACGACCTACACTTTGACGATTACAAATACCGGCCCTGGCGCGGCCATGCCCCTGCCTGATGCGCCGGAGGTGACCGATACTTTACCGCCAGGGATGACCTTTGTCGCCTGCGAGGTGTTACCTCCCCTCGAAGGCACATGTACCGGCGTCGCCCCTGACCGAGTCGAGTTTGAGTTGGTTGGCCAATCTACTCCTCGCCCCTCTGGGGCACCTATTCCGGCCTATCTACCAGGCGCCAACAGCGGTCTGCAAAACATCGGGCAACTGCTGGTTGTCGCTGCCATTGCGCCAGGCTTGCCCAATTCCACCGTCTTCACCAATGTGGTCCAAGTAGACTGGACAGATATCGATCGAAACAACTACCGGCCTAACACCGATACTGATATTGACCGGATGCAGCCAGGGCTGGATCTGCAAATTCTTAAGGATCATCAGCAGGCAGTTGTGAGACCCGGTGACCTCCTAACTTACACTTTAACTATTAGCAACGTCGGGGAAAGTATCGCCACCGGCGTGGTCGTGACCGACACCTTGCCAGCCAACACAAGCTTTGTCAGCGCCAGTGACGGGGGAATTTTTGCCGACGGTCAGATCTCTTGGGCCATTGGCACCCTAAATGCAGGTGATGGCCTGCTTCGCACTGTCACCGTTCGCCTTAACAACCCATTTCCTGCTGGAGTAACCAGTGTAACCAATGTGGCCGTGGTGAGTGATGATCGTACACACGGGCCGGATCGAAATCCCGGCAATAACCGCGACGATGATACAACCCCGATCCAGATCGTTGATCCCATTATTACGAAAGAGGTCAATGTCGCCCTAGTGCGGCCGGGCGACCCGGTCCAATACGCGGTGATTATCAGTAATCCAAGCTCACGTTCAACGGCCAGCGCCACCGGGGTCACGGTGGTCGATGAGATGCCGCTGGAAATGGATCTATTAAGTTACACGGTGACGACATCGCCGCCAGGCTTGGCCATAGACCCTGTCATCGTTACGACCAATATCGTTTCCACGGTAGGACACCCGTCCGGGATTACGCAAACTCTGGCTTCGACCATTACCGTACCAATTCCCGAACTTGGGCTCGATCAATCGGTGCGGCTTGATATAAAGGCTCGAGCCAATGGTTTGGCCGGTCCGCCGCCTTTGACCATCAGAAACCTGGCTGTTCTTGGCTATAACGAAGGACCGCCGAAGGATGCGACGACGACGGTTGAGGTACCTTCGACGCCGCAGCAAAATCCGCCCAAACGGGATGACTCTGACGACGACGATGATGACGATGAGTCTCCACCGGCTCCCAGCAGCGTGCCAGCCCCATCAATTCAACCGCCCGCTCCGCCACCAACGCCGGCTTTGCCTGTGCTCTTTCTCCCGGAAACCGGGCGGCGAACCGCATCGGCTGGGTCCTGGACGATTTCAAGAGTTGAAACCTCTATCTTTGGGATTGGTGGTTTAGCTCTGGCGGGAGCCGGGGCGTGGGTTGTTGTCTGGTCGCGCTCTAAGCGTCGGCGAAAGGGATAACTTTGTGATCTCTATCAATTAGATTACAGGCTTGGAGTCAGAGCGGTGGCGGGTCTTAGGGTTTTACCCGGTACCAGTACTGATACATCTCTTTGAAGCCTAATTTTTCGTACAGCCGCAACGCGGGCTCATTGTCCAGCATCACCTGGAGATAGGCCATCGTTGCGGCTTGTTGTTTGGCCCAATGGAGCAGATCGGTGACCAGCCGGGCCGATAAGCCTTGACGACGTTGGGTTGGATCCGTAACAATGTCGAACAGACCGACGAAATGGCTTTCCTGAACGGCCAGACCACAGGCTGCGGGCTGTCCTTGGTGCCTAAGGAGGGCAAAACAGGCCGGCGAAACAATGTTGTTCAAGATGGCAGATAAAGTGGCTTGGTTAGCCGCGGCCCGCCGGTCGAGGCGAGTAAACTCGGTTAGCCAGGCGGCGGTTGGAACTGACCAGCGCTGGACGGAAGGGTCTGCCTGAAAATCGAACGCGGTGAGATCGAGAACTTGAACGCTGGTAGGGCTTTGTCGGCGATAGTCCATCCAAGCCAGCATCTCATCCAGATCTATTGGTTCAACAAAAGGTGTAATTTTGAAGATAGTGGGCAACTGAAACCGGCTATAAAGCTGTTCGCAATGTTTAATTTTGTCTGCCACTTCATCAATCCAGCCGGAATAGAGGGGACTGACTGAGTTAGCGCGTTGGGTATACCCTTTGGTAAAACGCAGCAGCCAGCCATCATAGACGATCTGCTGTAAGGCTGGCCAGGCGTTGAGTGATGCTTCTTCAATGGCTTTCATATTGTCCTCCTTAGCTCTCGAAGTCGGAAGAAATATTTTCCACTCCGAAATATTCTTTTGTATTGCTGCTGTAGGGCCATAATCTGCTATCTGCTTAAACGGCGCATTAACGAGCGCGCTTTAGGCAAAGTCTGGGCAAAGGCCGTGTAAAGCACCGGCTTCACCGGAAAATCGTAGGCGCCAAGGCCTTGCAGCACGTCCCCGCTGAATCCTTGCTTAAAGCGATAAACTCCCCACAGCCGGTCCCGCTCGTCAAAAACATCAGGCGCGCCCCAGAAATCGTAGCGAGTGCAGCCGCGAATTTTAGCTTGACAGATGGCCGTCCACTGAAGCAAGTAATTTGGCATAAGGTGGCGATGTTGGCCGGTTGACGCGCCATAGAGGTACCAGGCCTGCCGGCCAAAGTAAAATAGCACAAGACCGGCCACAACTTCACCTGCCACCTCGGCCAGCAGAAGATCCGCCTGACCGATAGCCAAGAAACGTTGCCAGACATCCAAATAGTAGGCCTCAGGCCGGATGAGAAAGTTGTCGCGCCGGGCCGTTTCGGCGTACATCCGGTAGAACAGGGGCAGATCAATTGCCGTACCGCAGCGTACTTTTACGTCCTTACGTTCCGCCAAGCGAATATTGTAACGCCACTTGCTCTTCATTCGAGCCAGTAATACGTCCGGCTCCGCTCGTAGATCGAGAAGAACCGTGTTACGAAACTGAATTTGCTCCGGTGAATAGCGCCAGCCGCGCCGGTTCAGAATGTCGAGGATCGCGGTACCGACTGGATCGAGTTGTGCCTCCGGCTGAGGTTCGCCCCACTGCCGGGGGACGTCGGGATCTATTTTGATAAAGAGGGCATTATGCTGTCGGGCATAAGTTTCCAGGTCTATCAGAACCTGGCTGACAAGATCAAAATTGCTGTAGTCCAAAGCCGGACCTTTGCTAACATACAAGAAGCGCCACGGGGTCCGCGGGATTGATCGAGCCAATACTTGAGCCGCAGCGACAGGATGCTCGTCGTTTAGCCAGAGCAGTCGTTCGGCGCTCCAGCCCCAACGGCTTTTAAACTCGCCCCACTCCCAGCTTTGCAGGACGTGGGGACAGGGGAGGGAGGCTAAGGCAGACTCCCACTGATCCTTACTTTTGACTAGTTCAATCATCACTTTGCCAAGATGTTACCGGTTGCAGGGCTGGAGAATGGGAGGGGTGGCTTCCCTGGTTCAATCCTGCAATCCTCCGGTCCTCCAACAGCTTCAAGTCGTGCATTCTCTATCATATCACCTCTGGTGAACTACTCTGCCCCAGCGCCTTCAGAATAGCGCCCCGGCCAATTAAGCCGACCAGCTTTCTTTGCTCATCGACCACCGGCAGTCGCTTGATCCGGTGCTCCAGCAGCAGGTTAAGGGCTTCAATCAAGGGGGTATCGGGCCGGACGGTGAAGACCGGCGTGGTCATGACCTGGGCAGCGGTGCGCTGTTTGAGCGTCAAGGCATCGGCTTGACTGCGACGGAAAAGAGCCTGGATTACGCTCGGTCGTTCGGTGGCCGAGGCCCGGCAGATTAAATCACCATCGGTGATTAGGCCGACCACGTGCCGATGGTCGTTAACCACAATCACCCGGCGTTGGGCATTGCTGACTAATCGTTCCACGATTTCGGCTAAAGGCGCATCCGATTTCACCGTAAATAGGTCGGTCGTCATGACTTCGCCGACCCGGGTATGCTGGCCCGGCGGCACCGGCCGGCGCGGTTCCTCAGCCACGATCGATTTTGAGAGGGCGCGCAGAACGTCGACCCGGCTGATCAAGCCGACCAGCTTATCCTGGTCGTCCACGATCGGTAGGCGCTTAATTCGATGTTCGAGCATCAGCCGGATGGCATCGGCAACGCTGGTTTCTTCATGGATGATAAAGGGCTGAGGCGTCATCACGCTGCTAATCGGCTGCTCGAGTTGGCGCAAATCGTGCAGGGCGTCGGCCAGTTCGGTAGTGGTTAAAGCTTGGCGGGCGCTAACGGCGGGCAGGTTGGCCTGGCGCAGCAGATCGCCATCGGTGAGGAGGCCGACCACCCGATTTTGATCATCGACGACGGGCAGAGTTTTGTAGACTTGACCGAGCAGCAGGTCGGCGGCGGCTGAAATAGGCGTTTGCGCATGAACGGTGTGAACTTCGCGCTGCATAATTTCGCGGACGGGCATCGTGGAGGGCAAGTGGCGCAGGTGGCGATGGGTGTAGGTAATGACCTCGACCGGATCAATGATAATTAGACCTTCCTGCACCATTTGGCGCAGGCGCGGCATCACCATTTTGACCCGCTCCGGGTTATCGATCCACTCGATGATGAGCGGCAGGTCGGCGGATAGAGCGACCAGACTGGTGGTTTTAATGCGACTGTGCGCCCCGAAACCGGCCAGCGCACGAATTACGGTGGCGCCGGCGCAATCCTCCTCGCGCAGCATCTCAAGGATGGCCAGGTAGAGGGGCTTCCGCTGCCACTTATCACTTTCGCCAATATAGATTGTCACCCGTTGGGCTTCGCCTTTAATTTCCATGAGAGTCTATCCTCCTCTTTGCAGAAGCTGGGCCAGGGTTACGCCCAAGATTACGCCAATCAAACCCAGCCCGGTGTTTCCAAAAAAATAGAGCCCGGCCAACCTCCAAGCGCCGTCTTGGATGAGCCGAAACGTTTCCAGGCTGAAGGATGAAAAGGTGGTGAAACCACCCAGGAAGCCGACCGCTACAAAAAGTCGCATTTCGGGCGAAATAGGGAGACGACCGGTGGCTAGGGTCAGAAACAAAGCGATGATAAAACTGCCGGTCACGTTGGCGATGAGCGTTCCGTAAGGGAAATCCGCGCCCCAACGTGCGGCTGCCCACTGCTGAAGTAGGTAGCGGGCATTGGCGCCCAAAAAGCCACCGAGGCCAATCCACAGGTAATTCACGTCGCGCTCTCCAAATTCAGAGTGGTTCATACTATAAAGGGGCAATCGACTAGCGTCAATTCTGTGCTATACTTTCGGCGGAGGGTTTTGATTATGAAAGCAATGGTAGTCCAGGCAGAAAAAGAAGATCGCCCCCTGGTGTGGACCGAGGTTGAGACCCCGGCCTGCGGACCGGACGAGGTGTTGGTGGACGTCTACGCTACCGCGCTCAATCGGGCCGATCTGATGCAGCGGGCCGGTAAATACCCGCCACCACCGGGCGAGTCGGAAATCATCGGTTTGGAGATGGCCGGCACGATTGCGGCGTTGGGGGAAAAGGTGACCGGCTGGCAGGTGGGTGACCGGGTTTGCGCTCTCCTGCCGGGCGGCGGTTACGCCGAGCAGGCTAAGGTCGCCAGCGCGATGCTGATGCCAATTCCCGCCGCCTGGAGCTTTGAGCAGGCAGCGGCTGTGCCGGAGGTTTTCTTCACCGCTTTTGTTAACCTGTTTATGGAAGCGGCGTTGCAGCCGGGCGAGACCGTGTTGATCCACGGCGGGGCCAGCGGTGTTGGGACGGCGGGCATTCAACTGGCGCATCAAGCAGGCTGTCGTGTCTTTGTGACGGCTGGGGCGGCGGAGAAAACTGCACGCTGCCAGAGTCTGGGGGCGGAATTAGCGATCAACTACAACACCGAGGATTTCGCCGAGCGGATTATGGTCTACACCGGCGGCGACGGCGTGGATGTGATTATGGACATGGTCGGGGCCAGCTACTTTGAGCGGAATGTGGATCTGCTCAAAGTGAAAGGCCGGCTGGTTTTTATCTCTACCCTCAGTGGAATGCGGGCTGAACTGGATTTGCGAAAACTAATGGGCAAACGACTGCGGTTGATTGGGTCGGTGTTGCGAGCGCGGCCCCTGGCTGAAAAGATCGAGATCAAAGAGCGGTTCATGGCGCAATTTTGGCCGGCTTTGCTCGATGGCTCGATTCAGCCGATTATTGACCGGGTCTATCCGATTCAAGAGGTTAACCAGGCCCATCAGACCATGACCAAAAATGAAAACATCGGTAAGCTCGTGTTGCAGGTAAGGGCTTAAATACAGTTTGTGACAGGTTTAATAGCTTTTTTACACATATTTTGCACAGTATCTTTCTAGAATAAACGCGGACAGAAAAGACCCTGTTATAAGTTTCACCTTTTTATACGTTATCCGGTGAACTGTAAGTAATCCAACTGTAAACAGAAAGATGAAGGTGACGGGCTTGGGAACGAGGCTCGTCACCTTCATCTTTTCTTGCTTATAGGTAAGGTTACTCAGGAGAACGTCGTGGCAGAATATAATCAACTTTATCAAATGGCTCGCTACTATGATATCGCCCTCCGGCGCGACGTATCGCCGGAGGTTGATTTTATGTTGGCTGTCTATCGCCACTATGTTAGGCGCGAGGTACGGGCAATGATTGATATTGCCTGCGGACCCGGCTATCACGCCCGCGAGTTTGCGCGACGTGGCGTGCAAGCCTTTGGTTTGGACCTTCGGCCGGAGATGGTAGACTTTGCCCAAGAGCAGGCCAAGGCTGAGGGGGTTGAGGTGACGTGGTTGGTCGCGGATATGTGCTGTTTTAAACTGTCTCAACCCGTGGATATGGCAATCTGCATTTTTGACGGCCTCGATGCCTTGTTAGAGAACCGGGCGATTGTAGAACATCTACGCACGGTGTCGGCTAATCTATCGCCGCAGGGTATCTACTTGCTGGAGCATACTCATCCCCAGTTCAGCTCGCTTAATCACTACGGCGAGTTCCGTTACTCTGGTCAGGTGAATGGTACATCCGTAGATATTCTGTGGGCAGTTAATCGCCCTAGCTTTAACCCGGTTACAAACGTAGCCGAGGTCGAAATTGAAGTGCGGGTTCACGAGGGCGATCAACAACAAATTTTCCGTGACTCAGCCAGGGAGCGATTACTTTTGCCGCAAGAGTTGGCCATCCTTGTTGAACAGTCCCAGGCATTGCAGATTGTTGGCTGCTATGGTGACTTTAATCTCAACCAGCCATTCGATAATTCAGACGCTTCAAACCGCATGATTACTGTTTTGCAAAAACTTTAACATTCATGGAGCAAAAATGTTTGACCAACCAACCTGTTATCTTTCTCCTAAATTGGAAGGGCGGACCCGACCCGATGGTAGCAACGGGGTGTACGCTGTCGAACCGGTAGAAGCCGGTGAGACGGTAGCTGTGTGGGGCGGTGAAGTAATTTCTCTGGATCAAGTTCAGCAGTTACTCCCTGAAGTGCGCCGCTATAGTCTGCAAATCGAAGAGAATCTTTACCTGGTGACTAGCCGGCCCGGTCCGGGCGATTGGGTTAACCACTCATGCGAGCCTAACGCCGGGATGCAGGGTCAAGTGGTCCTGGTTGCGATGCGTCATATTTTTCCTGGCGAGGAAGTTTGCTATGACTACGCCATGACTGATGGGAGCTCCTACGACGAATTTAGGTGTGCCTGCGGAACGCCTACCTGCCGGCAACACATTACCGGGCACGATTGGCGTCGACCGGAATTAATCCAACGCTACCAAGGTTATTTTTCGCCTTATTTGCAGCGCCGAATTGCCCAGTTGCAATCTGAGGCTTTCAAAAACAATGGTCATCAACCAGGGCTTAACCGGTTGATGCCATCCTAAACTTTTGGTAATGGTAAGCTACTTGATTAAGGATATCCCGTGAAGCAACTTTCTTTCATTCAGACTTCTCGAACTGTTCCACTCGAACATCGCTCGATTTTTTGGCATTTGTATTTAGATATTGCCTGGTTTGGCGTAGTCATGGGTAGTTCGATGGCGTTTGCCGCAGTCTACGCTGCCCGGCTGGGCGCCGATGCTTTCCAGGTCGGTTTGATTAGTGCCGGACCGGCTGTTATCAACCTTTTTTTCACCTTACCGTTTGGACGGTGGCTTGAAAACCGCCGGATCTCCGGCGTGGTCTTTTGGTCTTCGGTTCTGCACCGTCTGTTTTACGCTTTTTGGGTGCTGCTGCCGCTTTTTTGGTTTGCCCACGCGCAGGTCTGGATGCTTATTCTCTCAATCCTGCTGATGAGCATCCCCGGTACGGTCCTGGCTATCAGCTTCAACACTCTCTTTGCCGAAGCCGTACCCCCCGAATGGCGCGGCCACGTAGCCGGTATTCGCAACACGCTGCTGGCCGCGGCAGTGATTGTTACCTCGCTGGGCTGTGGTTTGATTCTAGAAAAGCTGCCTTTTCCGATGGGTTACCAGATGGTGTTTGGCCTGGGCTTTTTAGGGGCGGCGATGAGTAGTTTTCACCTCTGGTATGTGCGGCCTTGTTTACCCGGTCAGGCCACTTCAAACGGCCGGGCTCTGGGTGATCTGGCCCGGCCCGGCGTTTTTCGCTCCGTGGGCGATGGTCTCCGGGCGGCGGTGGGACTGCGTTACCTGATTCACGGCCGCCGTGGCCCTTTACTGCGGCTGGAGATCCTTAAAGGCAGCTACGGCAAAGTCATCGGCGCTTTGTTTGCTTTTCACCTGATGCAGTACGCGGCTATTCCTTTGTTCCCGCTCTATTGGGTCAGCAAACTCGATCTCAGCGATCAACAGATCAGCTACACCAATATGCTGTTTTACTTGACGGTGATGCTTGTTTCGCCCCAACTGGGGGTCTTGACCGACAAGCTGGGTAACCAGCGCATCACCGCCTTGGGGGCTATTATTATGAGTAGCTATCCGGCTTTGACTGCCGCCAGTCAGGGGCTGGGTTTAATCCTGGTGGCTTCGGTGGTCGGTGGGGCTGGCTGGGCGCTGGCCGGTGGAGCATTAAACAATTACATTCTCGATCGAGTGCCGCAGTCGGACCGACCGGCGCACCTGGCCTGGTACAATTTGGCCTTCAACGCCGCTATTTTACTTGGTTCGCTCAGTGGACCTATGTTGGCCGATTCGATCGGTTTGTCGCTGGCTTTGAGCCTGATTGCGGTGGCTCGCCTGTTGGCCGCGGTGTCCATGTGGCGGTGGGGATAACCGGTGAAGTACTGGAACAAAAACTAAGAGATGTTATCGCCCGGTTTTAGGGATAGTGCTAAAATATGGGAACTCCACCAGGGCCACGGGCCTATTGTCGCCGTTGCCGTTCATCACGGCCATGCCGTCCGGCCCGAGGTAGCCGATCGATTGGCGCTTAGCCCGGCTGATCGGCGCCGCGAGGAGGATCCTTTTACCGGTCTTTGGACAGGCGTCGCTGCGACTCGCTTGGTTGGCTTGAACTCTCGCTTTGAAGTTGATCTAAACCGGCCTCGTGACAAGGCCGTCTATCTGACACCGGATGATGCCTGGGGCCTGCAAGTTTGGCACACCCCACCCCCAGCCGATCTGGTTGAGCGCTCTTTAGGCCGGTACGATGCTTTTTACGCCGAGCTGCGGCGAGTCTTGACTGAACTGATTGAACAGCACGGACGACTGGTTGTGCTCGATTTACACAGTTACAACCATCGGCGGGCTGGGCCGGATCAGCCCGCAGCCGATCCGGCCCAGAATCCCGAGGTCAATATCGGCACGGGGACGATGGACCGTCCGGCTTGGGCGCCCCTGATCGAGCGGTTTATGGCTGACCTGCGTGATTTTGACTTTAGGGGACGCCGGCTCGATGTGCGCGAGAATGTGAAGTTCTTTGGCGGGCAGGTGCCGCGCTGGGTGCATCAAACCTTTCCGGCCTCAGTCTGCGTCCTCGCCATCGAGGTTAAAAAGTTCTTTATGGATGAGTGGACGGGGCAGCCGGACGAGAGCCAGCTCGGCTCGATCCGTTTGGCGCTTCAGGCCACGATTCCCGGCCTATTGGAAGAATTACAACGCTTGTAATTGTCAATGAGTCAGCCGCTGAAGCTTGCCCTTCCTGCTTCCGCCGAAACGCTAATTGAGCGTATTCAGGTCCAGTTAAGCTCGGGCAAGAAAGTACGGGATAAGCTGCCGCCTGAGGGCCGGTTGCACATCGACCGCCCTTTACCTTTTTTGTGCGTCTACCGGCGCCCCCCTCAGTTGGACGACCCCGGTATGGAGCAACTCGTCATCAGTGAAGCCGCTCATCTGATCAGTTCCGGCGATCCAAAGTTGAAGCCGGATCTGGCCCGGCTGGTGCAGACGATTGCCCAAACGATGACGGCCAAATTTAAGGGCTTTCTGCTCATCGAGATTTGGGCCGCGCCTCGAAGCCAGCCGGCCAACGGAGCACCCCCCCACGTGATCCAACCCGCTTTTCGGATTATTACCTCTCCCTCCAGACCCCCGACGACCACCATTGAGGCCCTGGCTAAAGCGCTGCGACGCATTAAAATTCATCGGGAAAGCGCCCGGGTAGAAGTCGTTAACCAAAGCAAACGGACTCCGCCCAAAATGTCGATGCTGCTTTCGTCGGCGCAGGCGCGGCGAATGAACTGCTTTGTGCTTGGGTTGGAGGTGCAGCCGGTTTACCGCGACTCGAACAGCGGCAAGCTTTACCCCGTCTTGTTGCGCAGCCTTCACCGCGGTTTGGCTCATGCCCTCCGCCGGGCCTTCTTCGAGTTTTCGCGGACTCATACCACTTACCATCCCCCCAACTATCAGGCGCTTGGCCGGCGGGCCTTGGTTCGCTCGGTCTGGCACGTGGACCGGCAACTGGCCGAAATCGGGAGCAGCTTTGATTTCTTGCTGCAAGTCACGCCGATCAACCCCGAAGCTGCCTGGCTACAGTTCAAACAGCGCCGCTTTGACCATACGCCGATTTTCTATTATCGACCTCTCCCCGTTGATCCCGCCCTGCTCAAACGGCGGCTTTACAATATCGCCATTGAGCGCATTGAAGACCCCACCCTGGCCTATCTGTTCCGTGAAAAACGCCACGAGTTAGACCGGCAGTTGTCTATGCTGGAGGATCGCGGCTCTAAGAGCTTTTTGCTGGGCAGCCTGCAAATTTTTGGCGGTGTCAGCGATGAGTTGAGCCATCTAGCCAATGCGCTCTTGAGTAAAATCTCGCCGCGTAGCCACGAGAACCTTACGGGCGGGTATGTCAACGCCACGCTGTTTGCCGAACGGGCCCAGGCCGAATTGGATTACTATCGCCAGTGTTACCCTGAACTGACGGCTACCGTCCAAATTCGAGACGATATCGCCGGACTGATGGTCTCGCGGGGTAATCTGCTGATCAGCCGGCAGACTCGAGTGCCGCAATCGCGGGTAGAGGCGCTGTTGCAGCATGAAATAGGCACGCATGTCTTGACCTACTTCAACGGTAAAGCCCAGCCGTTCCAACAGCTCTACGCCGGTCTGGCCGGTTATGAGGAGCTGCAGGAAGGGCTGGCCGTTCTGGCCGAGTTCTTGGTCGGTGGGCTAAGCCGGCCCCGGCTGCGGCTGCTGGCCGGGCGCGTGGTTGCCGCCCAATGCTTAATCGAGGGCGCCACTTTCATCGAAACCTTTCGGGTTCTGTACCGGACTTACGGCTTCTCGCAGCGAACCGCTTTCACCGTCACCATGCGCATTTATCGCGGTGGTGGTCTTACAAAGGATGCTGTATATTTGCGCGGATTGGTGGCAGTGCTAAAATATATCGCTGAGGGTGGTCAGCTCGATCCGCTGTTTGTCGGAAAAATTGCGGCTGATCACGTACCAATTATTAAAGAACTTCAGTGGCGCCAGGTGCTACGCCCAACGCCACTTTACCCTCGCTATATGCGTACCCCTGAGTTAAATCAAAGATTGGCGTACCTGCGCCAAGGTGTATCTGTTCTTAATTTATTAGACCGGAAAAAATTGTGAAAATCGGTTTTGTCGTCAACGATGTCATGACAGAAACTAAGGGGTATACCACCACCCGCTTGGGGATGGCTGCCGTCAATATGGGCCATGAAGCCTGGGTTATGAGCGTAGCCGATTTTGACTATGCTCCTGACGGAGTTATCCACGCCCGCGCCCGGCGCGCTTCGGCCAAACAGTACAAATCAAACGAGGCTTATCTCCGAGATTTGCAGAGTCCCAAGGCCAAAAAAGAACGGATCAGTGTCAGCGATTTGGATGTGCTTATGCTGCGCAATGATCCGGCGGAAGATGCTCGCCGCCCCTGGGCTCAAGGTGCCGGCATTATTTTTGGCCGAATGGCCATGCAGCACGGCGTCATTGTCCTTAATGATCCCAATGGGCTGGCCAAAGCCGCCAACAAAATGTATTTTCAGAGTTTCCCCGAAGAAGTCCGCCCCAGGACGCTCATCAGTCGGGACCAGAAGGAAATTAGAGCCTTCGCAAAAAAGATGGGCGGCAAAATTGTTCTCAAACCGCTGCAAGGGTCGGGGGGGCAGAGTGTCTTCCTGGTGAGTCCCACCGATCTCTCTAATCTTAACCAAATGGTTGAAGCCGTTGGTCAGCACGGCTATGTTATTGCCCAGGAATATTTGCCGGATGCTATTGAAGGCGACACCCGGCTGTTTCTTATGAACGGCGCGCCGCTCCGCTACAAGGGTAAATATGCTGCTTTTCGCCGGGTCCGGTCCGGTGATGATATTCGCAGTAATGTCCACGCCGGCGGCACGATTCAATCGGCCAAAATCGGCGAGACGGCCCTGCGGGTGGCGGAGATTGTGCGGCCTAAGTTGGTTCAAGATGGTATGTTTTTGGTGGGGTTAGACATTGTCGGCGAGAAGTTGATGGAGATTAATGTCTTTAGTCCCGGCGGTCTGGGCAGTGCTCAGCGGTTTGAGAAGGTAAACTTCACTTACGCTGTTATTCATGCTTTAGAAAATAAAGTCCAGTATATGCGCTATTATCAACGTAAATTTGATAATGCGGAAATGGCTACCCTTTAGTTGAGGAAGTTTTATGAGCATTAGTGAAGCACGCTGTCCAGAATGTGGTCAACGCCTTAAACAGCGGGGCGGGCTGCATCCGGGACAGCGCCTAACGTGTCCCGCTTGTGAAATGGAGTTAGTTGTCGTTGGTTCCAACCCCCCCAAGCTTACCGCTCGAAGTGCGGAGGATGACTTCAATCCCAAACGCGTCAACGATGGGCGGACCACTTGTCCCGAGTGTAACATCAGGTTGAAAGTCAACGCTAATGTGCGCGAGGGCCAGCGGCTTCGTTGTACCGCTTGCAGCTCTATCCTCGAAGTCGTCAGCCTCGATCCTCTGGAACTGGATCTTGCCTCGCAGGTCGATCTTAAAGATAGAGGCTACGATCACTACGACCAACCTCTCGGTAAAGCGGGCAAGCTTAAGAATTCAGAGCGCGACTGGCTTTAACCCTCTTTCCTACCCGGTCAAAAATTGGGTTTCAGAGGGCTATTTAGCGCTCATGATGAGCTTCGCACCAACTCTGTAGCCACGTCCCCCGGCTCCGGCGTCAAGCGCTGGAAGGCGATGAGCAGTAATAGCCCTGTCACCAGCCCGTTGATCAGGTATGGCGCCGCCGGTCCAAAACTGTTAAACAAAATGCCCCCCAGCGACGGCCCTATTGCTGTGCCTGCGCTCATGAAAGCCGCTCCTAGCCCCAAAGCCCGACCGATCTGGTGTGAATTGGTTCGTTTGGTAATCAGGCTATTGATACTAGGGGATAGGAGCGCATAGCCGATGCCTAGCGGTAGCAGCGCCAGAAGAGCATAAGTTAAAGCGGCAACACCTGGCTGGGTCTCTTCAGGCAAAAGGGCCAATTGCTCACTGGGCGCCTCACCCCGTTGAGAGAGCTCTGCCACCATCGCCTCAGAGGAGTACCAGGGCACAGGTTGCTGGGGCGTAAAGCTTGAGACAAAAAATCCCAAACCAAACAAAGCCAGACCCATAAAAACCAGTCGCCGCTCGCCAAAGCGCTGCGTTAGCGGGCCGATCATCCCCCCCTGGACCACCACCGTTACCAAACCGAAAAGCCCAAAAAAGAGGGTGGTCCCAAAGCTGTTCAACCCTAAACGGGTTAACAAAAACGGCGCGAAGACAGCGATAAAGATGCCAAAGACTAGTTGGCGCATAAACGTCAGCAAATACAAGGTCCCCAGGGCCGGGCTTCGCAAGGCTTCGATCATGCCGCCAATATCCAGCCGGTGGCTCGAGGTCTTACCCCGGTTTTCCGGCCGGAGTGTTTCCTTGAAGACAAAGGTGGTCAGGATCACACTTAACAGCGCAAAGCCGGCTCCGACAAAAGCCGGAGCGCTGTAGTTATTGTCGGTCAGGCGCAGGGTCACACCGCTAATCATCGGCCCGAGAATGTAGCCCAGGCCGAAGGTCGCACCGATCAGGCCGAGCCCACGCGCCCGGTCTCGCGGTGAGGTGCTATCAGAAATTGCGGATTGGACGGTGGCCAGGTTAGCGCCGGTAATACCATCGACAATGCGCGAGAAAAAGACAAGGCTCAAGGTGTTGGCCACGCCCAACAGCAGCAAACTACAAAACGTGCCCACCTGGGCAATGGCCAGCACCGGTTTGCGCCCAAAGCGATCGGAAAGGGTACCCAGAATGGGCACAAAGAAGAACTGCATCAACGGGTAGCTAGAGATGAGCAGGCCAATCGTTAGGGGGCTGGCATCAAAAGCCAGGGCATAGAACGGCAAAACCGGACTAATAATGGTTAAGCCCATCACGTCTACCAAAACGATGACCAAGATCGGCAAGAGTTGCCTGAAATTGAGTTTAGGCGGGCTAGATTGAGTCGGCACGTTTATTCTCCTGTGAGAGCCGGGGCATCGATGGAGGCCTTGATTCGAACCAGGTTGGCTGAAGCCTTGGTCAGCAGCTTGCCGGTCGCATTGTAGACCCGGCCTTCGACGTTGACGATGTTACTGCCTTGGCGCACCACTTCGGTTTGAACCGTGACCGTCTCGCCTAGTTGGGCTGTTCCCAGGAAATCAATGCAGAGGTTAACCGTAGCGTAGAAGTGGGGCGTACCCAAGCTAAAGACAGCGGTCCCCAAGGCCTCATCCAGCATCGCCGCAACCGCTCCGCCGTGCAGGCCGCCGATCGGGTTAGTCATTTCCTCGCGGACCAAAAAGTCCACGGTCAATTTGCCGGCTTCAACTTCTCGAACAATGCCCCGCAGCCATCGCCCCAGCGGCGAGAGGCTGTCGGTCGCTTCTCGATTGAGGTATTGCTCTAAATATTTTACGGTTTGATTACTCACCGGGAGGTTTCTGTTCCTTTCACCTGAAGATTACGCCCTGAAATCCACTATTGACGAGAACGGCTGATTCGCGTTAAATTAGATTGCTAGGGAACTTTGACTATAATCTTTATTTGGATTTCGGCAAGCGCACGGTTGCTGTCAAGGAAGGAAAGGCTATGTCAGTCTCTTCGATTGTGGCTGAAATTAAACAGATTTTGGAACAGGTTTTTCCAGATCTGATCGCTAACCTCAATGCTCCGGTGGACGAACAGGCTTTAAATGAGTTGGAGGGCCGCCTGGAACTTACGTTGCCTGAAGATTTCCGCGAGTTTTATCTTCTCCACAATGGCGAACGCGATCAGCTAGGTTTGGTCTTTGGTCTGCCGCTGCTGCCGATCGAGGAGATCTACCGCGAATGGCAAGCTTGGCAAGACATTGCTGCCGAAAACTATTTTGATTTAGATTTGGCAGTTATTTCTGTGCCGGTGGGTGCGATTAGGGAGGTTTACGCCCATCCCGGCTGGCTTCCGTTTGTCAAGGATTGGGGCGGTAACCATCTGGCGCTCGATCTCGATCCGGCCCAAAACGGTCGATACGGGCAGGTCTTCAACTTTGGCCGCGATGAAAACACTCGCTACGTGATTGCTCTTAGCTTTGCCGATTTTCTGGCCTTCATATTAGCCCAACTGCGCGCGGAAAATTACATTATTCACAGGACGGGTGATGGCCCGCCCCGCTTAAGCTTAAAAGAACCAAAGGTTGATCACTTCCTCGACGCGTTGCCTGATCTATTACCCCTCCAGGTTGAAACCGGGCTGGATACGGTCACCTTTGATCTGTGGATAACTCAGCTCTCGCCCGATTGGCAAGCCTGCTTAAGTGGCGCTCTTCGTCGCCAGCCTTTAACCGCCACGACGATAACCAGGATTAGCTCGCTGAATCTGATGAACTCCGGCATCGATAGTTTGTTGCCGGTGGTTCAGTTGCCGCAACTCCGAGAGTTGATTGCGACCGGTTTGGCGATCGAAGATATTATGCCGCTGCAGCATTTGCCCCAACTCAAAACTCTGATCATCGCCCGCACCAACGTGACAGACTTATCGCCGTTGAGCGCTTGTCACGAACTGGTGCGTCTTTCGTGTCCTTACACGCCGGTTCAGCAGGTTGCGCCGTTAGCCAATTTAACTAAATTGCAGAGTTTAAGCCTCTCCCAGAGTCAGGTGACTGACTTTGAGCAAATCAGCCTGCTTAAGCATCTGCGCGACCTGGAGGTCGGCCGGAATAATTTTGAGTCATTTGAGGGGATAAGCAGTTTGACTAAGTTGCTTAACCTGGATCTCAGCGGCGTTAACCAACGGCCCAGTGGCCTTCTCACCCGGCTGGTTAAAGGTAACGCGGCCAAGTTAACCAACCTGTCGATCCTGAATGGACTCAAGCAGTTACGGAAACTCGATATTAGCGACACTTGTATTGAAGATATCAGCGAGATTAGCAGCCTGAGCAATTTACGGGAAATCGATCTGAGCAATGTTCCGGTTGTTGACTATACCCCTCTAGCCACGCTTGAGCATCTGGAGCGAATTACCTGCTCTTTTGCCCAGTTCCAGCAGTTCAAGCAGGCGTTCCGTAAAAAATTCAACTTTACCATCCGGGGCGAGATGTTACCGGAGGAGCGAAGGGAGTGGTCCACTTATATGCAGCAGTAAGTGGACCACTGTATTTCTTTGTGGGTTGCAACTTGACACAACTGGGAGCATGTGATACCTTATTTTAAAATCGAATGAAGTTAGTTTTTTTCATTTAGTCTTTCAATGGTAAGTTCCTAGTTGGTCTAACTGTTTCCGCCCTAAACAATTAGGGGGGTTACCATTTGCAAAGCTAAACCTACGGCCACTATGGTGAAACAGTTAGCCTCGCTTCAGTTGGAAGTTATATTAGGAAGTTCTAGCCACAAACTGTGATGAATTGTCCAGTTTGTGGCGTTTTTGTTTACATCTATATAGCCTGTGAAGGAGCCCTACATGCAAGGCAGTAAACTTTATGTTGGTAACCTGAATTATGCGGTTACTGCGGATGAACTGACGGAACTGTTCTCCGCCTATGGGCAGGTCAGAAACGTCAACGTGATCGAGGGCAAAGGTTTCGGTTTCGTTGAAATGTCCAGTTCCACTGAAGCAGAAAATGCCAAAAATGCACTAAATGACAGTGAGTTCAGAGGACGAAATCTTAAGATCGATGAGGCCCGTCCACCTAAACCCCGCTCTGACCGGGGACCAGGCCGCGGCCCCACGGATTATCGGGGAGGTGGCGGAGGAGATCGCGACCGCAAACCCTTTGACAAACGCCGCCAGTTTGACCGGGGCAGTGGCGACTCCGGCGGAGGGCGCCGCCGGTTCGGTTGAAATGGCCTGAAGGCCGGTTGGATTTCAAACCTAGAAAGTATTATCTCGTTTTGCTGAAAAAAAATTTTGAAAGACTGGTTTTTTGCCAGTCTTTTTTATTGGCTGGCAGAAGTTGGTCCATAACGGTTGTCGTTTATAATAGGTGGCCGGAGAAAGCTGATGCAGCTCACGGACTATGATTTAGCTCTTGCCAATGGCGAGCACGGCCCGGCAGCCCAAATGGCGATGTCGATCATCTTGCGTATGGCGGCTATCTTCCAAACCGAACATCTGCTCGATATTGTCGCGGCTCATATCGACAGCACCCTCTATATGGGCGACGCTACTCTAGAGTTTGCCGAGCGTCTGGCCGGCCTGGGGGCCAAAGTCACCGTGCCTACCACGCTCAATGTCAGTGGCGTGGATGAGCACCACTGGCAGGAGTGGGCCGTGCCGCCCGCGTGGGCCGAAAAAGCGCGGCGGCAGATGGCGGCCTATCACTCGATGGGCGCCGTGCCCACCTGGACTTGCGCCCCCTACCAAACCGAGCTACGACCCCGGTTTGGGCAGCAGTTGGCTTGCGGGGAGTCGAACGTGATTGCCTTTGTCAACTCGATCATTGGCGCCCGCACCGAGCGCTATCCCGATCTGCTCGATATCTGCGCCGCCATTACCGGCCGCGTGCCGGCCACCGGGCTCCACCTGACCGGAAATCGGGCCGGTCAGCTTCTCATTAGGTTGCGCGATGTTCCCCTCGCTCTCCAGCAGGACGACTCGTTTTATCCGGTCCTGGGCCACCTGCTGGGCCGGTTGGCCGGCGACCAGATCCCCGTGATAGACGGCTTGCAGGTCAGGCCGCAGGAAGATCAACTCAAAGCTTTGGCCGCGGGCGGCGCTTCAGCCGGTGCAGTGGCGCTGTTTCACCTGGTTGGTTTCACCCCCGAGGCGCCGACCCTCGAAGCCGCGTTTCAGGGTAAAGCGCCGCAGCGGATCACCGACGTTGATCTGGCCCGACTGCACGCCGCCTATCGTGAACTGACCACCGCCACCGGCGCAAAGCTCGATCTGGTTGTCCTCGGCAGCCCTCATTTCTCCCTGGCCGAGTTCAAGCAACTGGCGCCCCTGGTTGCCGGCCGGCAGCGCCACCCGGAAGTGCAGTTTCTTATCACCTCCAGCCGGGCGATGGCCGCTTTGGCCGACCGGGCCGGCTATCTGGAACCTCTCCGCCGTTTTGGGGCTAAGCTTACCGTTGACACTTGTATTCTGACCACCCCAATGCTGCCTCCCGAGATCAAAATTCTAATGACCAACTCGGCCAAATATGCTTACTACTCGCCGGGTATGCTCAAGACTCAGGTCGTCTTTGGCCGGCTGGCCGATTGTGTGGAGTCGGCGGTGCAAGGGCAGGTTGTCCGGGATGACTCGCTGTGGGGGCAGCTATGATTCTGCAGGGACACGTTCTCATTCCGGGCCAGGCTCAAGGTCGGGCGCTCGTCACCGGCGAGCCGCTCAGTTTTTGGGGTGGCTATGATTATCAAACCGGGGAAATCATCGATCGCCGCCATCCGCTCTCCGGCCAAATTGCGGCGGGGCGTATCCTGGCTCTGCCTTTCACCCGCGGCTCCAGTACTACCACCGCCGTTCTGCTTGAAGCAGTCCGGCTGGGAACGGCGCCGGTCGCTATCTTGACCACCGGGCGGGATCACTTTTTTGCCCTGGCCTCGATTGTGGCCGACGAGATGTATCAAAAGCCGTTCCCGCTGGTGGTCCTGACATCGACCGACTTTGAAAAGTTAAAAACCGGGCAGTGGCTTCACGTCCAGGCCGATGGCCGGGTTGTAATCGAGTGAGAGTCCTGCTCACCGGAGGGCGGGCGCCGGTGACCCTTGATCTGGCTCGCCTGTTTCATGCCGCCGGCCACACCGTCCTGATCGCCGAGAGCATAGCCTGGCCTTTGGCCCGCTTCTCCCGGACCGTGGCTCGCTTCTATGCAGTTCCCCCGCCGCGCTTTCAGCCCGAGGCTTTTATCCAGGCCCTCCTCGATATTATTTGCACCGAACAGATCGATCTGCTGCTGCCCACCTGCGAGGAGACGTTTTATGTCGCTCTAGGCCGTGAGGCGTTGGCTGCCTACTGCCAGGTACCGGTCGAGTCTATCGAGCGGCTTCACCGGCTGCATCACAAGGGGGAGTTTGTCCAACTGGCCCGCTCGCTCGGCCTGCTGGTCCCCGAAACGGTGTTGCTCACTGCGCCTGACGATGTTCAACTTTTGGACCCGTTTGAGCCGTTCGTCCTCAAACCGGTCTACTCCCGTTTCGCCACCCAAACCCTGATCAAGCCTGACCATACGACCCTGACCGACTTACCGATCACGGCCGACCAACCGTGGCTGGCCCAGCAGTTCATTGCCGGTCGCCATCTTTGCACTTACAGCCTGGCTTACCGGGGCCGGTTGGCTTTGCATAGCGCCTACGCCGTCGAATTTCGAGCCGGGGCCGGTTCAGCGATCTCGTTTGAAACGTGCGACCATCCGGGGGCGTTGGCCTGGGTGCGTTGTCTGGTTGAGCATTTGCGCTTCACCGGCCAAATCGCCCTCGATTTTATCGAGACGCCCCAAGGCGAGCTGTTCGCTATTGAGTGCAATCCGCGGGCCACCAGCGGCCTCCACCTCTTTGGCGATCAACCCGAGATCAGCTACGCCTTTTTCGGGGCCACCGGCCCGCTGCTGACTCCTGCCCCTGGTCAACGGGCGATCCTCTCGCTGCCGCTGCTGCTTTACGGCCCGCGCCAGATCGGCTCGCTGGCCGATCTGGCGCGTTGGACGGCCTTGCTTTTCGCCGGCCGAGATGTGCTCTGGCAGAGCGGCGATCCCTGGCCCTGGCTGCTGCAAGGTCTGCCCCTGCTCAATTTGCTTTTTTGGCGCTACCGGCACAAACTTGATTTACTGAGCGCCTCAACCTACGATATTGAGTGGAATGGACCTTAAACTCAGCCTTTTCACCGTCGGCTACTGTACTTCGCGAGAGCACTTCATTTTTCCCGATCGCCCCTGGCGCCGAATTTCGATTCCGGCTCACTGCGCCCTGATCGAGCACCCGACTCGCGGCCTCATTCTGATCGACACCGGTTATGCCCCCGCGTTTTTTCAAGCCACCCAACGCCTGCCCTATCGAATTTTTCGCTGGCTAACGCCTACCGTGGTCACCCCCGACGATACTATCCGCGCCCAACTGGCCAGCCGGAAGATCGGGGCCGATCAAGTCAAGACCGTGCTGATCACCCATTTTCATCCCGATCATATTGCCGGGCTAAACGATTTTCCTGACGCGGTCTATCTTTTTCTGCCGGAGGCCTATGCCGCTGTCCGGACTCGTCGCGGACTGGCGGCCTTAAACGCCGCGTTTTTGCCAGATCTGATGCCTCCGGACTTCGAGCGCCGTGCCCAGCCAATTGAGCCGGATCGAGTTTGTGCCTTGCCTGGCGCTTACGTCCCCTTTGCGCAGGGCTATGATATTTTGGGCGACGGCTCGCTGCTAGGTGTTTCGCTGCCCGGCCACGCCCACGGCCAGCTTGGCCTTTTCCTGCACGATCAATTCAGCCACCCGGTCTTTCTGATCGCCGATGCCTGCTGGCACAGCCGCGCCTTCCGGGAGTTGATCTATCCTCATCCCCTGACCAACCGCCTGCAAGCCGACGCGGCCGCCTACCGCCAAACCTTGCACCGCCTTCACCACCTGCACCGGCGCCAGCCCGATCTAACGATCGTGCCTTTTCATTGCCCCGAGGTGGTGACCACAACCCCCTACTTTCGATAGGCCGGCGGTTGTCTCGGGTTATGGTAAACTCAGCCCGCAGCCCTATGCCTGACCTTCAACTCTGTGACGCTGCCAATCTTGCCAGCCTGGCCTGGCCTTCCACGCCCGATGGCGACTATGCCCGGCGTTACCTGACCCCCTTGCTCACCGAGGGTTCGCTGCCTTACGTGGCCAACGTCCACACGGATCTGCGGCTGCTCCGGGTCGAGGACCGGCTGCTGCCGTTAACCCTGAATCGCTACCATCCGGAGAATAGTTACGTTTGCTCACCCTACAATCACTATTTTGCCTACGGGCAGGAGGAGTTCGATAAGTTGGGCCGGCCGATTTTAGTCCGGCTGTTGCGCCTCCTCTTCAATCCGATCAATAATTATTTCAGACGGTGTAATTTTGATCACGTCGTTTATGTAAACAACTGGTTAGTCTCGACCAACCTTTACCCGGCGCTGACCTCGAGCCAGATCGAGGCCGCCTCCGCTTTTCTGCGCGACTGCTTTCCTGATCGGCCGATCATCTTTTGCTCGGTGGACGCCTGGGGCAATCCGCTCTTGGTCCAGACTCTCCTGAACCTGGGCTATCGCATGCTCTTCCGGCGAAAGGTCTACTATCAGCATCCCACCGAGCCGGAATTGTGGCAGCGCAAGCAGATCAAGGTCGATCTGAGCAAGGTCCGTCGCTCGCCGTATGAGCTGGTTGACCACGAGCAGTTGACGGATGACGATGCGGTCCGCCTGGCTGAACTCTACCGGCTGCTGTACCTGGACAAGTACTCTACTTTCAACCCTCAGTTCACTGTCAGATTTATCCGGTTAATGCTGCGGGAGCGACTGTTGAATTTCAAAGCGTTTCGGAGCGAAGCCGGGTTGGCGGCAGCGCTGGGTTACTTTGTGCGCAACGGCGTGATGACTCAGCCCTTTTTTGGCTATGACACGCGTTTGCCGGCCGAGGCAGGGCTGTACCGGCTATTGAGCATGGAAGTGCTGCTGGAGGGTCGGCGCCGCGGCTTAAGAGTCAACGCCAGCGCCGGGGTCGGGCACTTTAAGCGGCTGCGTGGTGGCCGGCCGGTCTTGGAGTACCACGCGGTTTATGATCGCCATCTCCCGCCGGCCCAGCGCCGGCCCTGGACTTTACTGAAGCTATTGTTGGACAAGATCGCGGTACCGATCATCAATAAGTACGACTTTTAGGAGGTCAACATGACATTTCCCCTCTCCCTCAAGATTGCCGGCCTGGGCCATTATCTTCCTGACCGGATCGTTACCAACGCCGAAGTTGAAGCTTTGTGCGCCTTGCCGGCCGGCTGGATTGCTGAGCGAACCGGTGTCCGGGAGCGACGTTGGGTCAACGGCGAAACCCAGCTCTTTATGGCGGCTCAGGCGGCTCGGGAAGCCGTGGCCCAGGCTGGCTTGTCGATGGCGGCCATCGATCTGATTATCAACGCCTCCGGCACGCAAAGCCAGGCCCTTCCCGATAACGGGCCGCTGCTCCAACGCGAGTTGGGCCTGGGCGAGTCGGGTATCCCGAGCTTCAGTGTCCATGCGACTTGCCTCAGCTTTTTGATGGCCATGCAGACGGCCGCCGCCCTCCTCCTAACCGACCGTTACCGCCACATTCTCATCGTCAGCGCCGACCTGGCCTCATGCGCCCTCAACTTCAAGGAGCCGGAGAGCGCCGCGCTGATGGGCGATGCCGCCGCGGCCGTGGTCGTGACCCGCACCCCGCCCGGTGAAGCCTCGGCCCTCTGCGCCTTTCACTTTGCCACTTATGGCCTCGGCGCCGACCTGGCCGAGGTTCGCGGCGGCGGTTCCCGGCGCCATCCTAACCATGCGGCCACCCAAACCGAGGATAACTTATTTCACATGAATGGGCCTCATCTGCTAAAATTAACCCGACGCGTGGCGCCGGCCTTTTTGGACGGTTTGCAGCCCGGCTTGTCTCGCAGTGCGGCCGGGATCGACTTGATTGTGCCGCACCAGGCCAGTGTCCTGGGGTTGCGCCTTTTGCGCCACTTTGGCTGGCCAGAGGAGCGGATTATGGTCACGCTCGATTATTTAGGCAACTGCGTCGCCGCCTCGATTCCGGTCTCGTTGTACCAGGCCTATGCTCAAGGCCGCCTGCGCCGGGGTGATCGGGTGCTGCTGATCGGTACCGGGGCCGGGTTGTCACTCGGTGGATTGATTTTGACATTTTGAGGACAGACAGGTGATTAACCAAGAGAGAGTAAGACGTCACGATCGGCAAAATTGGTGGCACACGCTCTGGCTCATCCTGGCGATGGTGCTTCTGCTGGCCTTGTTGGGTTACCTCTTTGCCGGGACCTGCGGCTTGGGAGGGGCGATCGTGCTCGGCGGCGTCTCGCTATTGCTCGGCCAGCAGGTTTCATCGCAGATGATTTTGAAGATGTACAAAGCGCGACCCCTTTCGCCCAGCCAAGCACCCGCCTTGACCCAGGTCATGCAAGAACTGGCTCGCCGGGCCCGATTAAGCCAGGCCCCGCAGTTGTACTATATTCCCAGCCAAATGATGAACGCCTTTGCCGTCGGCAGTCCCAATAACGCCATCATCGGGGTGACCGATGGCCTGCTGCGTGGTTTAACAATGCGGGAGTTAGTCGGGGTGCTGGCGCACGAGGTGAGCCATGTGCAGAACAACGATATGCGCGTCATGCGCATCGCCGACACGGTTAGCCGGCTGACCGGCATGTTTTCGACGGTGGGGCAACTGCTGCTGTTCCTCAATCTGCCGCTGGTATTAATGGGAGGGTATGCCATCTCCTGGTTTGGCATTCTCTTGCTCATCTTTGCCCCGACGCTGGTCGGTCTGCTGCAACTGGCGCTCTCCCGAACGCGCGAGTATGACGCCGACCTGGATGCCGTCCAACTCACCGGCGATCCCAGAGGCCTGGCCAGCGCCCTGCAAAAGCTGGAGACTTACCAATCGAACTTTCTGAAACGGGTTTTGCTCCCCGGCCATCGCGTACCCGATCCTTCGCTCTTCCGGACCCATCCTCACACCGAGGATCGCATCGCCCGGCTGTTGGACCTGGCCGAAACGCCCGAAGCGTATCTCCCTCATGGCCTGGAGACCCCGCCGATCACGTCCCACTTCGCGCCGGTAGATCGCCGGCCGCGTTATCGGATCACCAGCGGACTGTGGTATTAGGCAAAGTTCTTGACCCTCGAGCCAAAAAATTAACGCCAAGGCGCTAAGGTACAAAGGCGCAAGGATATAAAAATGAAAACCTTGCGGCTTAGCGTCTTAGCGCCTTGGCGTTGGAAACTGGCAGGTTTGGCTTAAACTGGTTGGGTTCGTTTTTATAATCTGGCCAAACTACTCAGCGTCAGGCGAATTTTCTCTTCTGTGCTCTCGCTGCGGGCTTCCGCTGGCAGCCGCTGCAGCGCTGCCTGAGCCTCGACCACACTGTAGCCCAGCGCGGTCAAGGCGGCGATAACTTCCCCGTCCGTGTCGGTGATCGGGGTTGAAGTGAGAAAGATATCGTCAAAGCCAATCTTGTCTTTAAGCTGGAAGACGATTTGCTTGGCCTTTTTCGGACCGATACCCGGCACCCGGGCAAAAAGAGCCGCTTCCTCCCGGGCGACAGCCTCGCGTAAGTTCTCGGCGGGGATGTGGGATAAAATCGAGAGGGCTACCTTGGGGCCGATGCCCTGCACCTTAAGCAGCAGTCGGAACAGCTCCAGTTCTTCCTTATCGGGAAAACCAAATAGAGTCAGCTCCTGCTCACGGACGTGAAGATGGGTGAACAGCAGTGTCCGCATCCCGATATTCAGCGAGTCGAGCAGGTTGCTGGGCGCCAAAACGTGATAACCGACCCCACCCACCTCGATAAGCAGGCTGTCTTCCGCTTTGTCAATGATTTCACCCCGCAGAGAACCAATCATACTCGTTCTTACTCCAGCAGCCGCAACCGGGCCGAATGCAAATGACAAATGGCGACAGCCACCGCGTCGGCGGCATCGTCTGGGCGTGGAATATCATCGAGCGCCAACAGCAATTTGACCATTTGCTGGATTTGCTGCTTGTCGGCACCGCCGTAGCCGGTCAGAGCTTGTTTGACCTCGAGCGGTTTGTACTCAACGATAGGTAGATCGGCGTTGGCCAGGGCCAGCATCGCTACGCCACGCCCATGGCCAACGGCCAGAGCTGTTTTGGCATTTTTGCTGAAAAATAGCTCTTCGATGGCCGAACTGTTGGGCTGATACTGATCGATAATGGTCGTCAGCTCGCGGTAGATGCTTTGCAGCCGCTGCGGCAGCGGCATGCCGGCCGGCGTGGTCACCACCCCGCAAGCCACCAGACTCAACTCGTTGCCTTCGCCTTCAACAATGCCCCAGCCGGTGATGGCCGTGCCGGGGTCGATGCCGATGACCCGCACCGGTTAAGCTGCTTCAAGCTCGGCGAGGGCGGCATCGCTGATGGCCAGGCCGGAATAAACCTGCTGGACATCGTCCAACTCTTCCAACTGCTCGATGATGCCCATGACCTGCAGAGTCTCTTTCTGACCCAGTTCGATCTCGTTCTTGGGGACCTGCGACAGTTGAGACTCCGCTATCTTCAGCCCTTGCTCGGTTAAGGCCGTGCTGACCGCGTGGAGATCGGTGGCGGCGGTGTAGATTTCAATCGCCTCGTCGCCAATCTCAACGTCTTGAGCGCCGGCTTCGACGGCCATCATAAAGACTTCATCTGGGTCTTGGTCGGTGCGTTCAATCGAGATGTAGCCTTTCGTATCAAACATCCAGGCAACCGCGCCGGCCTCGGCCATGTTGCCGTTGCCTTTATTCAGCACGCGGCGCACATCGGACAGGGTGCGGTTGCGGTTGTCAGTCAGACATTCAATCAGGATCGGGATGCCGTGTGGCCCATAAGCCTCATACGTGATCTCTTCGACATTACCCCCCTCAAGCTCACCGGTACCTTTCTTAATGGCCCGTTCGATGTTGTCTTTAGGCATATTGGCGCCTCTGGCTTTATCTATCGCCAGGCGTAAGGTAGGGTTGCTGTTCGGATCGCCGCCGCTGCGGGCGGCCAGCATCAAGTCGCGGGCGATGCGGGTAAAGATTTTGCCGCGCTTGGCGTCCTCTGCGCCTTTTTTGCGTTTAATGGTGCTCCACTTACTGTGGCCGGACATGATCACACCTCTTCTTAGTCTAGTCAGGGTAATGAATTATTACCGAGTTGAACCGATATTATATCATCAAGAGGCGTTCAGTAAAAAGAACTAACCACGCAGATTCTCATTTTCAATCTTAGGGGAAAAGACAGCAATCTTATTTTCGATCCGGCCCGGTTCCGGCAACATCGCTCTCGAACTCGTCATAGCCGGCCTCATCCTCGTCGTCATCTTTCCACAGCACTTCACGGGGTTTGCTGCCTTCGGCCGGACCGATGACGCCTTCTTCTTCGAGCTGGTCCATGAGCCGGGAGGCGCGGGGATAACCAATGCCCAGCCGGCGTTGCAGCAGGCTGGTCGAGGCCCGGCCCGCTTCGGTTACCAGCTTGATGGCCTCTTTCAGCATATCATCCTTGTCGGCATTAGCCACGATATCGTCCCAAGGCAGTTTGTCCGGCTTGTCACTGTCAGGCTCCTCAGCGCCGGAGACGGCCAGCGACTGGCGCCAGAAGCTGACGACATTGTTGATTTCGGCATCGGAGACGAAGCAGCCTTGCAGCCGCTGGAGCTTGGCCGAGTCAGAGGCCATGTAGAGCATATCTCCCTTACCGAGCAGCTTCTCGGCGCCGGGCGTATCGAGGATGACCCGCGAGTCGATCTGGCTGGTGACAGCAAAAGCGATGCGGGTCGGAAAGTTAGCCTTGATCAGGCCGGTGACCACATCGACCGAGGGCCGCTGCGTAGCGATGACCAGGTGAATGCCGGTGGCCCGGGCCATTTGGGCAATGCGGCAGATGTGGCGTTCAACCTCGTCGGGAGCCATCATCATTAAGTCGGCCAACTCATCAATAATGATGACCAGGTAAGGCAGTGCTTCACCCTTAGAGCCAACCTTGCGATTGTAGCTGCCGAGACTGCGGGCCCCCGCCGCCGCAAACAGTTTGTAGCGCCGCTCCATCTCGCGGGTGGCCCAGGCCAGTGCCCCGACCACCTGCTCAAAATCGGTCACCACCGGCGCGATCAGGTGCGGGATGCCGTTGTAGCTGGTCAACTCGACCATCTTGGGATCGATCATCAAAAAGCGGAGCTGCTCCGGAGCGTGGGTGAAGAGCAGCGTGCAGATCAAGGTATTGATACAGACCGATTTGCCGGAACCGGTCGCCCCGGCAATGAGCAGGTGAGGCGTATCGACCAGGGAGGCGAAGACCGGTTGGCCGGAGACGCCCTTACCTAAGGCTACTCTCAGCGGTTTGTTACTCTTTTTGAAATCCTCGCTCTCGATGACGGCCCGGAGCGAGACCATGGTTTTGTGGCTGTTCGGCACTTCAACGCCGACCAAAGGCCGGCCCGGGACCGGAGCCTCGATGCGGATGGGGGAGGCGGACAGAGCCAGAGCCAGGTCACTGGAGAGGGCCACTACTTTATTAACCCGGATGCGCTGCTGCACGGTGTCGCCATCAGCTAGTTTACGCTCGATGGTGCCGAGTTTGAGGCCAAACTGGGTGACGGTTGGGCCGGTATTGATCTCGACCACTTCGGCCGGGATACCAAAGCCTTTGAGCGTCTCTTCAATGAGTTGAGACTGGTAGCGGGCGTTGGCATCTTGGTGATTATCTTGGGCCGGGGGCGAGAGCAGGGTGACCGGCGGTAGTGAGCGCATGGTCTTGGGCAAGTTGGCCATGGCCGCTTCGACGGACATTTCCGGAGCCGCCGGCTTAGGCTGTTTCTCCCTGGCTAGCTTGGGAGCCTTTTTCCGCTTCTGAAGTTGGGGGTGGGGCGCTTCCAATTCGGGCTCTTCAGGCTCGGCATCCGGTGTATCTTCCAGACGATCCCGGGCCCAACTGCTGACCAACTCGCTCCAAAGCGCGGCATCGGTCACCGAAAGGCGGAATGCTAACCCGAGCGCCGCCAGGCCAATCAGCAGCAAGAAGATCACGGTCAGCGTGGCGCCGATCAGGTCAACCATCAGGTTGCTGATACCCCAACCGACAAAGCCACCGCCGCCGCCCTCGCGGGCCAGCCGGACGGCGTCGATGCCGGGCGCAATGACCAGGAGATGGGTCAAGGCCAGACTGACAAAGAACAGAAGTTCCACCCCAATAATCACATCGAAGGGCAGCGGCTTGTTTTCCTCCTTCAAGCGCCCAAAGGCCATCAAGCCGCCCAACACCCCCAACAGCAGGGCGGCCGGGATAGCGCCCCAGCCAAACAGTTGGCGAAACAGATCGGCCCACCAGCGGCTAACCATGCCTTCCGAGAGAGTGAGCAGACTGAAGAGCGTGATAACGGCAATAAATAGGATGATTGCCCCACCAATTTCGCGTTGGTAGGGTTGCAATCGAGCCAGAATCTGCTCGATAGAAAAGTTAAGTTCAGCTTTGTCCTTACCTGCTGCCATAGGTATACTCAGTTAGGGTAGGGCGCGCGTTGACATAAAACCGCTAGTTGAGTCTAATGATTTTTTTATGATATGTCAAGCTGTGCCCTGAAGGGAAGACTGGATAGAGTGGAGGGTTGGAGGGCTGGAGGATTGGATTTGCTAAATCTTTATTCCTCATGGTTAGCTGTTCAAGAGGGTCGGAAGGGGTATTGGTTGTAATTGTTAATTGATCATTATTCATTGTTCTGGAGGATGAGAGAGGTGAAGAATGGAAGTGCTAATGATCATGGGCTGTGTGATCGGGGGGCTAATGGTGGTGGTAATGATTGGGTCAGTAGCCTATCTGATTGCCCAATCGGGGGAACGTGATCCAATTTCGGCGGCGCGAGAGGGGTGGATCCAGCGGCGGAGTGAGAAGGATAATCAGGGTTGGTAATTAAATCATAAAGCGGAGGCGAGCCATATAGTCTCCCAACGCTTTGAGCTTGTTGGCACTTGACTCATCCCCTTTGGCCCGAAACTGCTCGACGGTGGCTTCTAACTCGGCAAAAAAGACACCATCACAGGCGCTGATGTTGTTGCTAATAATCGTTTGCAGTTCGTCTTTATCTTTGGCGGTAATGATCTTCTTTAGTAGAGCCTGAGCCTGTTGGTAGGTCATCGAACCGGCAATTGACATCACTTTACCTCAAACTGTTGGGTGGCGGCGACACGACTATTGATGTATAGGTCTAGCTGGTACAGCCCCTCGCCCTGAGGCCTGACGAATGTATACAATCTAGCCTCAGCGCCCCACTCCCATTTGCCCTCGTCTCGCAGCAGTTCTTGGCCATTGTGAGACCAAACCATACTGAAGTTCAGGTTGCTGGTCATTCCGCTAAAGGGGAAGACGGCGTAAATTTGCTGGACATTTTTGTTGAAGGTCGCTTCGGCTTTAACCGGACGGTAGTCAGCCGTGATCTCGGTGGCAAATTCGATGGGGCCAATCCGAGCCCCGGCCGGCGCGGGTTGAGGAGGGTCCACCAGATAGATCGCCGCACTGGTCAGACTTTCAGGAGTATCGGTTGGGACAAGCGTGGGAGTAATTAACTTGACCTCCGCCGCTGGATCATTGGCGGCCCCGACGTTACTGTCCGAGCCGGCTTCCTCAGGGGGAGAGGGATTGAGTTCCGTGGCGGCCAACGAGCTGATCACCGGCAAAGTCGTCTCTAATGAAGCGGCTGAACCGGCGGCGGCTTCTAAAGACTGACCGGCTTCCAGTTCCGGCAACGAGCGCTCGGCTTGAGCGACTACGGATTGACTTTGACCGGTCGGGGTTAGAGTCGCTAACCAACCGCCAAAGAACGTGGCGGTTACGGCAATCCAGAAAAAAATGGAGCGCCAGGCCCGTCGCGCCCGTTGCCTCTCTTCTTCACGAACGATGGGGAAAATGGCACTAACGGCTTCGCGCTGAGATCGAGCGGCGACCATGACCATGAAACAGGTTGCTCCCAAACTAACCGCCGCTAAAATGAGCAGAATAGTTGGCAGAGGTGCCACCATATCGTAGATTACTCCATCATCACTATCTGATCAAGTCGGTCTACCACAATCTCCGGACTGTTTTGGTAAATTTCCACCTGACCAGTGACCTGTATCGTTTTATGTTGATAATAGATTTCGGGCGGTCCCGGGAACAGACTCCAGGCATCAGGAAAAATAACGACTTTGAAGCTGTTGTGGTAATCCTGCCCAAAATTCAGAAAGACCACTTTGCCTGAATTATAGGTATCGACGACCGTGCCTTCAATGGTCATGGTCTGACCCACGTAGTTGGCTGCCTCTTCCCAGGAGACGAGCTTGGGTTTAGCCCCATCCGTCACCGGCAGGCTGGCCAAGCCGGGTTGGGCTTCGCCGGTAGGAGTGACCGGTCCGGCTTCAAAGGCGTCGGCCTTGGCTTCGACCTCAACGGTTGCCGTCGGGACCGGTGGTGTAGCCGGTGCAGTCGGGTTTAGGGCCGGACAGTTGCAGGTGACCGGTTGTCCCAACGTGAGGGCCACTTCAATCTGCCAGGGGTTCTTGATGATGATCTCGGGTGTTCCTTTGTAGTCCTGAATGGCCCCTTCGACCCTGACCAGTTTGCCGTAAAACAGCTCCTCCGGGGGCGCCGGAAACTTGGCCCAATCATCGGGGAAAATCACGGCCGTGAACCCATTTTTCTGCTGCTCTTGAGTGAAGTTTAGGAAGACTACGCTGCCAGAATTGTGGGTTCGATACACCGTCCCTTCGACGGTAATCTCCTCCCCGATAAAATCAGCAGCGTCTTCAACTGGAATAACATCATCTCGCGAGCCGGTGGGCCAGACCAGATTTTCGACCTGGGCGGACGGTAGCCGCTGAGGATCGGTCTGCCGGGCCGGTGTGTAGGTCGGGTAAGGCGTGTAGGTCGGATAAGGGGTGGAAGTGGGCAACGGCGCCGGCGCAGTGGATTGGCACGCGACGACGCCAAACAAGAACAAGAGTGAGATTGGTAACGTGAACAAGGTGCGCATGAGAGTTTCTCCTGGAGTGCAGTAGATGTTAATTTATTCAGTTGTGCCTAGCGGTTTCGTAGTATACTTGGGTTGAATAAAGGAGTCAACCACTTGAAGGTACTATTGACGGCGTCCTGACCAAAACTTAATTATCTGGCTCGGCAGTCGGTTCAGCCGTAGCTTCAGACTGAGCTTCATCGGTCGGCTGGGGTTCATCGGTCGGTTGGGGTTCATCGGTCGGTTGGACCACCGCTTGAACGGTGATGGTAACCGTCGCGGTGGCACAGTTGCCGGTCGTATCGCAGATTTGGTAGCTGAAGCTGTCCTGACCACTAAAGCCGCCATTAGGGGTATAGACGACATTCCCTCCCCCGGCGGATACGGCGGTTCCGTTTCCTGGCCCGCCCGCGATGGTGACACTGTTAGGATCGAGATTGCCATCGAGGTCACTATCGTTGGCCGCAACATTAATGGTAACAGGGGTGTCTTGCTGGGTGCTGGCCTGATCGTTGGCGGCCTGGGGCGTGTTATTTGAAGCCTCCGCGGTGGCCGTGGCGGCTTGCGCGGTAGCGGTGGCGTTGGCCTGCGCGGTCGCCGTGGCGCCAGCTTCCGCTGTTTCAATCGCCCCGGCGCGGGCCGTCGCGGTCGCTGCCACAGCGGCAGTAGCGGTGGCATCAACCGTTGGGGTAGCGGTGGGGGTATTGGTCGGCACGGTTGTCCCGGTGGGGGTGTTAGTCGGAGTGACCGGGATAGGGCTATTGGTCGGGGTAACCAACACAGGTGTCGGAGTCCGGGTTGAGGGGAAGGATTGGGTGGGCGTTGGTTCCAAGGTAGCAGTCGGCGTTCTGGGCTGGTCGGTGGCTGCCGTAGCGGTAGGGCTCAGGTTTGGCGTCGTCGTTGTTTCGATGGGCAAAGGGGTCGGTGAGACATCAAGGCTGAACGGGGTAGCCGTCATCTGCTCGGGAGTCGGAGCCGAAGCCAGGCCGATGAAGCCAAAGCAGTAGCAGGGTAAGGTCACCAAAATAATGCCAAGCAGAACGGCATAAATGTTTCTTTTTTGCTGAGGTTGATTTTCGTACCACTCGTTGAAATTCAAGCGCGATTCTCCGCCACCCGGTGAATGACACCTATTTAAATATAATAGGACGGTGGTAAAGGGTTGTCAATCCGGCTCCTTGGAGACCACTTTCGCCAGAAGAGACTTGTTGCGCCGTTTAGCTTCAGCCTGGAGATCAGTCGTTTCGTCTGTCTCATCGACAATTTCGCCGGTGAGAGTTTCCAGCACATCTTCGAGGGTGACCACGCCGGCCACTCCCCCGAATTCATCGACAACCACGGCCAGGTGCTGCTTACTACGGCGGAAAATCTGCAAGAGCTTGTCGCCCCGGACATTTTCGGGGACAAACAACACCTCGCGGGTTAGCTTCATGAGCATCGAATCTTCCTCTTGATCGATCAGGGCCGTCAATAGTTCATTTTTCAGGGCGATACCCATTACATCGTCAATGTTTTGGTCCGTGATAATAATGCGGCTGTGAGTGGATTCGATGATACGGGATTTGGCCTGGCTCAGCGTTTCGTGACCACGCAAGTATGTCATCGCCACGCGAGGAGTCATAATGTCGCCGGCGGTCACATCATTGAGGCTGAAAACACGGTGGATCATCTCCGACTCCTCGTCTTCGATGATGCCTTCTAATCTGCCGATATTGGCCAGCAGCCGGATCTCGGCTTCATTCGTGGTCGGTGTCATGACCCGCCCGCTGGTGACCGGGGAGGTTAACTTTTCAACGGCCCAAACAATGGGCGTCATCAAATAAGTCAAGCCGAGGACCGGTCGGGCTACGATCAGAGCCAGGCTCTCGGCATAGCGTTCTCCCAACGTCTTAGGGATAATCTCACCGAAGATGATGACCATGAAGGTCAGGGCCCCGGAAAAAATACCCAGCCAGGTATCGCCCAGCACTCTGGCGGCTATGCCTCCCACGACAATACTGCCGACTATGTTCGCCACGTTATTGAGAATCACAATGGTCGCAATGGGCCGGCCCATTCGCTCACGGATCTTCAGCAGTGCGGCGGCCGCCCCTCTATTTGACTCGGCGAGTTGCCGGACTTTAACCATTGAGACAGAGAAGAGGGCGGCCTCTGAACCGGAACACAAGGCCGAGGATAACAGAACTATGAGTAGAGGGATGGTCAGTTCGAGCATGAACAGCGACGGTAGGTCAAACCGCGTGGCTAAAAATGTTTTACTCAATTTAATATATCACAAAATCCGAAGAGATGGCAATCGGTTTTGGAGATTAATTTGAAACAGGGAAAAACTTGGGGTTGTGCGCAGCGGCGCTTGGCGGTAAAATGGGGCAGTGAGTCCCGCCTGCCGACGAAGCCAGTGGAAAATTAGCACACAAGAGGAAAAGAATGAGTGAGCGAATCTGTTATGTTAATGGTCGTTATCTCTCGGTCGAGCAAGCCACCCTGCCGGCTCGAGATTTGGCGATCTTGCGAGGCTACGGAGTTTTCGATTTCTTGCGCACTTACCACGGCCAACCCTTTAAGCTGCGTGAACATCTGCTCCGCCTCCAAACTTCCGCGGCCCACATCGGCCTGGTCTTGCCCGCCACTCTGGATGAAATTGAGCAGATTGTGGCTGAAACCCTGCGCCGCAATGATCTGCCCGAGGCCAACTTGCGCCTGGTGGTGACGGGTGGCATCGCCAGTGACGGCATTACCCCTGATGGTGACTCTGGCCTGATCGTGCTGGTCACGCCGGTCCACAAATACCCGGATGAGTGCTACAGCCACGGCGTCAAGGTCATTACCGTTGAGACCGAACGATATATGCCCGGCGCCAAAACGATCAACTACATTCCGGCCATCGTTGCCCTTAAGAAGGCCAAAGCCGAAGGTGCGTTGGAAGCTCTCTATGTCAACCGGCACGGCCACATTTTGGAAGGGACCACGACCAACATTTTTGTGTTTCAAGGCCATCAACTGATCACCCCAGCCGATGATATTCTGCCGGGGATCACCCGCAACGTCGTCCTTGACCTCGCTCGCGACGAATTCCACCTGGTTGAGCGGCCCCTGACCTTCGACGATCTCAGCCGGGCAGAAGAAGCTTTTATTACGGCCAGCAACAAAGAAATTATGCCGGTCCATCACGTCAACGCTCTCCAAATTGGATCGGGGACCCGTGGTCCTAAAACTGCCTGGCTGATGGAGCAGTTTAGGGCTGTGACCAGAAGCTAACCAGGCAGACCTCATAGGTTTTCAAAACCTATGAGGTTCATCTTTCCACTTTTTAACTACTCGTAGTCAAAATATCCTACCCCCCTGCCCCCAATCTGCAAGGTTTCTGCAACGTTCCTGCGCTATAATAGAGTCGCAACCTACAGCACTGGACAATCTGACCTATGTACATTAAATTTTGGGGAACACGTGGCTCTATACCTACCTCATTGGGGGGCGAAACGCTTAAACAAAAGTATCGCCAGCTCCTGCAAGGCGCCGCCGGGCTCAATCTGGGCAACGAGGCCGTGCTTAGTCGCTATCTTGATCAGCTCTCGCCCTCGCTTCAATTTGGGGCCGGGGGCGAAACCACCTGCGTGGAAGTTCGTTCTGGCGATCAACTGCTGATCATCGATGCCGGCTCGGGGGTCCGCCTGCTTGGGATCGATCTGCTCGAGCACGGTTTTGATCAAGGTAACCGGCAGGCTGATTTCCTTTTTACCCACACCCACTGGGATCATATTCAAGGGTTTCCCTTTTTCCGGCCCGCTTTTGTCCCCGGTAACCACTTTACTATCCATAGCCCTCTGGCCGATTTACAGGCGCGTCTAACCGGTCAGCAGCACGAGCACTTTTTCCCGGTGCCGTTCGATTGTATGAGTGCCACTATTACCTTCCAAGAAATTGAGCCGCAGACCTGGTCTCAAATTGGCCGCTTCCGGGTCTATCCGCTGCGGCTGTCCCATCCCGGCATGACCTATGGCTACCGCATCGAAGACGGCCACTCGACCCTGGTGATGGCGACCGACTCGGAGTATAAGCGGGTGGATCTGGCTAGTACCGAACAATACGTCGAGTTCTTTCGGGACGCCGATCTGCTCGTCTTCGATGCCCAGTACAGCCTGACCGAGGCCCTAGACAAAGTCGATTGGGGGCACAGCACGGCGATGATGGGCGCTGAACTGTCTTATCGGGCCGGCGTCAAGCGATTGGCCCTCTTTCACCACGATCCAACCAGCGGCGATGAAAAAATCTGGGCGGCTAAGGAGCAGGCCGAAGCTTATCTGCTCCGTCGCCAAAGCGGACCCGAGCTTTGCCAAGTGCTGGTTGCCTACGATGGTTTAGCGCTGGAGGTCTAACGTGGTGGCCACGCCTCCGGGCAAGCCCAAAAAGAATCTCACCAATGATCGCCTGACCAGCCTGTACGAATTAATCGGCTTGATGAACTCGGTCGATGACTTAAGCGAGCTGCTCGCTTTTGTCATGGACCGCGCCCTGAGTCTGACCGGAGGCCGGCAGGGGTTGCTCATCCTCACCGACCACGACCACCAGTTACGCCGGCCGGCGGTCGTCCGCGGCGAATCTTTTCAGGAAAACTATACCGAAGCGCAAATTCTTGATCTTGTCAGCACCAGTGTCATTCAGGATGTGCTCGATCAGGGCCAACCGCGGCTGATTATGAACCTGCCCGGCGACGTCCGCTACGAGCAGTTGGTCAGCCGCGCCACCATCCAGCTCAAGTCCGTGCGGTCGGTGCTGGCTGTGCCGTTAAAGATTGGCTCGGACCTGATCGGGCTCATTTACCTGGATCACTCCCGGCAAGCCGTTTTCGACCAAAGCGATCTCGATTTTTTGAGCGCCTTTGCCAGCCAGGCCGCCCTGGTCATTTATCGCACCCAGCAGCATCAACGCCAGATTGAGGAATTGACTCTGCTCAATCAGCTCAGCCGCAGCGTGGTCGAAGTGCTCGATCTCAACGAAGTCTTAACCCGGATTGTTGGCGAAGCGGCCCGGGTGCTTCAGGTCGAGACCGGCTCGGTGTTGATGCTAAGTCCGGACGGCAGCGAACTCTATTTTGCTATCTCTATCTCCGACGGCCAGCGGATCGAAATCTCCACTCGCCTGCGCAGCGATCAAGGGATTGCCGGTTGGGTCCTGCGCCGGGGAGAGCCGGTCTGTCTGAGCGATGTCAGCCAGGATGAGCGTTGGTTTGGTGAGGTGGCGGGCGGCTTTACCACGCGCTCTTTGCTGGCCGTGCCTTTGCAATCGGCGAAGCGAGCGCTGGGGGTGCTGCAAGTCCTCAACAAAAAAAGCGAGGCCGGTTTTTCCCGCAGTGACATGACGCTGTTATCGGCCTTTGCTACTTCGGCCACCATTGCCATTGAGAATGCCCGCTTGTTTGAAGAGGCCAATCAAGCCCGGCGGCTCCGCGCGTTAAACGATATCGCTTTGTCGTTGAGCAAAACACTCGATCTGTCAAAAGCGCTCAATACCGGTCTGCGAAAGACGATGTCCCTGCTGGGCGCCGAGGCCGGCGTGATCAGCCTGGTCGACAAGCATGCTCCCACCGACGCGGCGATTGCCCAGGTGACGGACGGTCTGGCCCTTGAACCCGGTCTGGCCCGGCAGCAGTTGCGGGCTATTAACCAACTCTCCGGCCGGTTTATGATGCAGCAGCGGGCGGAACCGGTGATTATGGACGCCTTGGGGAACGGGGCGAAACCTGCCGGCAGCGACCCTGTTTCGACCAGCAGCGTCCCCGGCCTCCCCGCTCTGGCCTTGGTGCCGATCAATACCGCTGATGAAATTAGCGGTGTTTTGGCCATCATGTATGCGCAACCGCATCCCTTCGCCCCTGAGGAGGTTAGTTTGCTGACCGGCGCGGCTCAGATCATCGGTCTGGCGGCTCAGAATGCCACCCACTACCGCCAGATGCAGGATAAAACGATGCACTTAACCTACCTCAACGAGATCGGCAGTGCCCTGACCAGCAGCCTAGATCTAACGCACGTCTTGCGGGTCAACATCGAGGGCGTCAACTCTGTTCTCAGAACCGAGCGAACCTCAGTGTTTCTGATCGATGATAAGACCAACGAGTTGGTCCTGCGCTTCACCAACGAAGGCGACGCCGACATTCGCTTGCCCTATCCCTGGCAAGGGATCGCCGGCTGGGTCGCCACCCACGATGAACCGGCCTTAGTTAACAATGTCCCAAACGACCCGCGCCATTCTCGCCTGGTCGCCGAGCAAGCGGCCTACGAGGCCCGCTCGATCTTGTGTGTGCCGCTCAAGGTCAACAACGAAGTCATCGGCGTGGTCGAGGCCCTGAACCGGATCGATGGCCGTGACTTTGAGGAAGCGCATCTGACCTTGCTGATCGAGTTCACCCGCTGGGCCGCGATCGCCATCCACAATGCTCGCCTCTTTGACGAGTTGGTCGACGCCTACGAGCATTTGGAAGCTGAGCAGCGCCGCCGCATTACGGCCGAAACGCGGGGCACGATGGCGGCAGTCATTCTTGATATAGCCCACACCATGAACAATATCGTCGGGGCGATCAGGGTCTGGGCTTTGACGCTGGAAAATGCCGCTGCCGCTCAAGAGCAGTCGCCGGTCTTTAAGAAGTTTATTCGCCAGATCCGTCAAAACGCCGAAGAAGCTATTGGCCTGATCCATCGTTTGCGCGGTCCCCTGGACCCGCCGGAACTGGTCGCGACCGATGTGCATCGCTGTCTCGAGCGGGCGATTCAAAGCTGTTGGCGTCCCAACAACGTCTTACTCACTCGCGCCTACGCGCCGGACCTACCCCTGGCCACAGCCAACGATAACCTGCAGACCGTCTTTCACAATTTGCTGTCCAACGCAGTCCAGGCCTTGACCGAGACCGGCGGTCTGATTGAAATCATCACGCGCCGGGCTCCGGCTGGCTGTCTGGAAATCGCCATCAGCGACAACGGTCCGGGCATCCCGGCGGAACTCAAAGATAATATTTTCAAACCCGGTATTTCCAGCAAAGCGGGTTTGGGTTTTGGGCTGTGGTTGGTTGAAACCTTTGTCCACCAATACGAGGGCGAGATCGATTTTGCCTCCTCACCCGGGCAAGGAACCAGCTTTACGGTCAGGCTTCAGCCCTGGCTCCGGCCAGATTAAGCAAGGAGAAATTCATGTCTAAACCGCTCAACGTGCTCGTCGTCGAAGACAGAGCCGATTGGCAAGGCATTCTGTATGAGTCGGTCCTGCGGGAAGGCCACACGCCGGTGCCGGCTACTTCCTACCAGGAAGCGCTAGCGGCGCTCGATGCCCACAAATTCGACCTGGCTTTGGTCGATCCGGTGCTCGATACCGGCAACCGTTTCAATCGGGAAGGGCTGAGCGTGGTCGAAAAAATTCGCAAAGTCCAGCCCGATTTGCCGGTCATTATCGTCACCGGCTCCTTTACCGCCGATATGAAGACCAGCTTGCAGCAGCTCTCGCCGGCCTCGCCGGTCATCTCCAAAGAGAGTTGGGACCCGGTCGAGTTCAGCGCCCTGCTCCAAGGCTGCGTCGGCGAGCGGACCGGTTTGAGCGTCCCCCCGCCCGCCGCTTCTCTGGGTCCGAAGGTGCCCTGGCCCGATAAAGCCGTGCCGCCCAGCAAGTCGCTCGCGGCCCCGCGAGTGCTGTTGGTCGAAAATAGAGAGGATTGGCAGGCGATCGTGGTCAACGTGCTGCACGAAGCCGGCTGCTTCTGGCGTGTCGCGCCCAGCGCCTCGGAAGCCTTGCTGGAGCTGGAGCGGGAAAGTTTCCACCTGGTCATCCTCGACCTGAAACTTCAGCAGGCCAGTTTACCCCTCTCCTCCAGCGAAGGGTGGCTGCTGCTGGATCACCTGGTTGAGGCCCAACCGAAGATCAAAATTCTGATTCTCAGCGGTCATGCCGGTCCCGGCGATGTGGCCGATCTGCTCAAGCACTATCCCATCATCGATTTTATCGAAAAGCAGCGCTTCAGGGCCGACGCCATCAAAAAGGCCATTGAGCAGGCTACCCAGGCTCCGGAGTTGCGCATCCAGACCTTCGGCCAGTTCCGGCTCTGGCGGGACGGCCAAAGGATCGCCAGTTGGGAGCGGCCGCAAGCCGAACAGGTCGTCAAGCTGCTGCTCGCCAGCCGGGCCAAGGGCGGCCGCGCCGTGCCCGCCGATGAACTAATCACCCGGCTGTGGCCGGACGACGATCCGGTCAGTGGGCGCAAAAAGTTACTGCCGCTGATCAGTAATGCCCGCCGTACCCTGGAGCCGGATATCGAGCCGCGCGATTCAAACTTCATCCTGCGCAGCGCCAACGGCTATTTTTTCGAACTGACGGGGCGCACCCGGTGGGATCTGCTTGAGTTTCGCGCCTCCCTCCAGCGGGGTCGCGAGTTGGGGCGGGCCAAACAGTGGGTGGCTGCCATCACCGAGTTGGAGCACGGTCGCGGGCTGTACAAAGGCGATTTCCTGGCCGAAGACCCCTATGAGGATTGGGCGATCGAGCTGCGGCGGGAGATTGTGGCCGAATACCGGGACCTGCTCCTCATGCTGGCCGATGCCTATGCCGCCCTGGCCCGCTATAGGGAGGCCATCGCTCCCTGCGAGCTGGCCCTGCAAAAAGATCCACTTTTGGAAAGCGTCTACCGCCGCCTGATGCGCTACCACGCCTGCAATCAAGACAAAGGCCAGGCGCTCAAGGTCTATCGCGATTGCCTCAAGCTCTTTGAAGAGCTCTTTGGCGAAAGCCCGACCCCGGCCACGCGCCGGCTGTACGAGGCGATCGCTAATGATGAGGGGTTGGATTGTATGGCGGGGGAGTGAAGGATCCAAACAACGGGGGTGGTTAGGGCCTAAACTTGCTTGAGTAAGTTTGCCCAAGCCCGCCGGTGAGCAATTGGCGAGTTGGCCCTATCAAGCTCTTTCCCAATTCTATCCAAAAATTCTACGCGACCTTCTTCACCTGGTAACTCAATCTTGGCCTGGGACAAAACCCGGTGGAGTTCAATATGTTCTTCTTTTTGCTCGCGCAGGACCCGAAAGAAGTTGACAACCTCACTGTCAAGATCATTATAAGTTTCTACCGGTGACGGAGTACGGTTGAGTAGGATGGCCGCGGAACCACCAAATGGTTCGCATCTGGGACACACCCCCTTTGCCATTCGCCGGTTTATAGCTGTCATGCTACAATATTTTTGATTGCGTAGTATCTAAAAATATTTGGCCGGAGGTAACAGCGCTGATGGAAACTATTCAGGTTCAGGTTTCCTCTGAACTGGCGCAACAACTACGGTTTTATGCTCGGGAGTTGCCCCAAATTTTAGAATTGGGCTTGCGCCATTGGGAACAGCAGCAAAACGAACAGGATAAAGTCAATCAGGCATTGATAAATACGGGGTTCATCCGACATTTAGCTACCAAAATAGAAGAACCGGACGCACCACGCCAGCCGCCGCCGAAATTGCCCGGCCCGCCGACCAGTGAAATTCTTATCGCCCACCGTCACGGCGGGCTATGACTACCTTCTACGCCGATAGCAGCGCTCTAGTCAAACGTTATGTAATTGAAAGTGGTAGTGGCTGGGTGCAAGCTTTGGTCAACCCCGCCGCCGGTCACACGTTTGTAGTGGCCAATATCGGGTTGGTGGAGATAGCAGCGGCATTGGCAGCCAAGCAGCGGCAGGGGGTTCTGGCTGGATTTGTGCTAGATGGGTTGTTGCGCGACCTGCGCCGTGACGCTTTTGACCAATATTGGTTAGTAGATGTAACTCAACTCATCATCAGTCAGGCAATGATCTTGACCCGCCGCCAAAAGCTTCGTGGCTACGATGCGGTTCATCTGACTTGCGCCCTTTTTACCCAAGAAACTCTGCTTCAACAAGGGCTTCCTGCTTTAACCCTTCTGTCCGCCGACGTTGACCTGTTGGCTGCTGCCCAAGCTGAAGGTCTGTCGATTGTTAACCCCAATGACCACCCATAATCAAACAGGCATAACTACGGCTATACTGAGCGAGTATACAACCGCCAAGGTGAATTGCCAACCGTGATTCAAAATGCTCCTCGCTGGAGCTTTATTTTTGCGCTCATTTTCAGCCTGGCTGCGGCCATTACCGCTCTGTGCTTTTTCCAACTCCGCCGGCAGATCCCCCCTCCCCCGGCTAATTTCCTCGCCGCCGATAAAGGCTACGGCGTCACCCTCAACCTGACCCGGTACGACGACCAGGCCTTAACCGCCACCCTCACCGAACTGCACCGCAGCGGCCTGCGTTGGCTGCGCCAGCCCGTCTCCTGGGCCCAGATCGAGCCCACCCCCGGCCATTTCGACTGGTCCGGCCTGGATCGCCTGGTTGAGGCGGTTAGCGAGGCTAATCAGGCCCTCGCTCTTTCCAGTTCGAGCGGCCAGACCGAGGCATTCACCTTGATCGTCGTCTTGCAAGAGACACCGGCTTGGGCTCGCCCGGTTGGCACGCCGCCGAGTCATCCCCCCACCGATTTTAGAAACTTCGGCAATTTCGCCCGCGCTTTGGCCACTCGCTATCACGAGCAAATCAATTTCTACCAAATCTGGCACCAGCCCAACCTCAGCGCTGGCTGGGGCGATACCTTTGTCGAGGCCGCTGCCTACGCCGACCTGCTGCGCGAAGCCAGCCTCAACATCAAAGCCGCCGATCCGGAGGCCTATCTGCTCACCGCCGCGCTGGCCGCCACGCTCGAGGCCGGGCCACTCAATCTGAGCGAGTTGGCGTATCTCGACCGGCTTTACCAGGCCCATGCCGATCGCTGGTTCGATATCGTTGCCATTCAGCCCTATGGCCTGTGGACCGAGCCGCTTGACTCGCCGGCGGCCGACACCCTTAACTTCCGCCGGGCCGAACTCGTCCGCGACGTAATGCACCGCCACGGCGATGACGAGACGCCCCTCTGGGTCACGGCTTTCGGCTGGGTCGCCCTGCCGGCCGATTGGGCCGGTCGCCCCTCGCCTTGGAGCAACGATCTACCCGAAGTTCAGGCCCCCCGCACGGCCGAGGCCATCACTTACGCCCGGCAGAACTGGCCCTGGCTGGGGCCGCTGCTGGCGGCTCGCTGGGCGGCCGATGACCTGGCCGCTGATGATCCGGAGCGTGGCTTCGCCCTGCTGGAAACCCCTCAAGTTTTGACCGCTATCCAAACTGCGGCCACGGCCCCGCCGGTGGCCTCGCCGGGTCGCTATCCCGCCGATCACCCCAGCGCTGCTTACAGCCCTGGCTGGCGTTTCGCCGCCGGCCTGGCCGATATCCCGGAACAGCCCCCGCGCCGCCTGACTATCCCTTTTGACGGCACTCGCCTGGATCTGGCGGTCAATCGCGGCGATTTTCGAGGCCAGTTATGGGTCACCCTCGACGGCCGGCCGGCCAACGCTCTGCCGCAAGACGGTCAGGGGCGCAGCTACCTCATTCTGACCGACCCGCTCCACCAACCGGCCACGGTAACCTTGGCCCGCCATCTTTCGCCCGGCCGCCACGAAGCCGTCATTGAAGCCGATGGCGGTTGGGGACAGTGGGCTATCGCCGGCTGGACGGTGTATCACGAGCCGGAGACCCGCCTCTGGCAGACCGGTCTGACCCTGGCCGGCCTCGTTACGGTACTAAGCGGCCTCACGGCCTTGCTTTTGTTTCTGGCCGCTTATCCTGCAGGACGAGCGCCTACCAAGACCCCATCGCTACCCCAACGCCTCTGGGCCTGGAGCGAGATCATCGTCGCCTTCTTCAATATGCTGGGCGAGCGAGTCCACCTCAGCCTGATCTTTGGCCTGGCCACCGTTATTTATCTAAGCCAGGGACTCGTCGCACTTCTGCTCCTGCCTCTCCTGGCTGTTTTCATCCTCATCCGTCCCGATCTCGGCCTGCTGCTCGTCACCCTGGCCCTGTTTCTATTCGAACTCCCCCTCCGCCTCCCCTTCGCCACCTTCTCCCCTGTCGAAATCAGCCTCGCTCTCACCCTCCTCGGCTTCGTCTTTCGCACTCTCCTCAACCTTGGCCAGGAACAATTAGCAATGAGTAATGAACAATTAACAAATCCAACCCTCCCCCCCTTCGGCTTCGCTCAGGGCCAACCCTCCAATCCTCCACCCCTCCATCCTTCCATCCTTCCACCCTTCCAACTTCCAACTTCCACCGATCTCGCCGCTCTCCTCCTCGTTCTCCTCTCCCTGCTGGCCACCTTCGCCGCCGAAAATTTTGCCGTCAGTCTCCGCGAGTGGCGGGTGGTGGTTTTGGAGCCGGTCATCTTTTATGGCCTGGTTCGGCTCGGTCTTGATTTTGGCCCGCATGAAGGGATGAGGTCACCGCGCCGCTGGGCCTGGCGGCTGGTCGATACGTTTGCGGCCGGCGTGAGCCTGACCGCCCTGGCGGCCCTCTACTTTTACTTCCTGACCAATCAGACTATCGATGCCGAAGGAGTGCGCCGCGCCCTCGGTTTGGCCGGCGGCTCGCCGAACAACCTCGCCCTGATTTTGGGGCGGGCCTGGCCGGTGCTGCTGGCGGTAGCCATCTGGGGGAAACCGGCCCGGCGTTGGCTTTACGGTTTGGCCCTCCTCCCGGTCGGGGTGGCCTTGTACTTGACCTTTTCTAAAGGCGCGCTGCTGCTTGGTCTGCCGGTGGGCTTGAGCGTGCTGGGTGGCCTCTACCTCCGCTTCGGCCGGCGCCGACTCTCCTGGCAACGCCTGGGCCTGATCACGGCCGGCACTGTGGCGGTCATCCTCCTGGCCCTCATCCCGGTCAGCCAGACCGCTCGCTTCCGGGCAGCCTTCAGCTTGAGCGAGGGCAGCACCGGCTTTTTCCGGCTTAAACTGTGGCAGTCAGCCTGGGCTATGCTACAAGACCATTGGCTGTTGGGTGTCGGTCTGGACAATTTTCTCTACCAATACCGGACTCGCTATATCCGGCCCGAAGCCTGGCAAGAACCGGATCTTAACCATCCGCACAACCTCATCCTCGATTTCGGCACGCGGTTGGGCCTTGGCGGTATCATTTTGCTGCTCTGGCTGCAATTTGAATTTTGGCGCCGGACCTGGCGGCTGCTGACCCGGCGCTTCGATCCGCTGGTTGTGGGGCTGGCCGGCAGTATGGCCGTCACCCTCGGCCACGGCCTGGTCGATAACGCTTACTTCCTGGTCGATCTGGCCTTTATCTTTTTCCTAACCCTGGGTCTAGTTCAGCGCCTAGCTGAACAACAGTAGCGTTTTTGCCAACAGTTTTGTTTATTGAGCCAGCCATTAAGGCCAAGGCGCAAAGGGGCAAAGACGCAAAAGAAAAATGTTTAAGGTAAAACGCTTCGGTACGCCTCTTACCCTGTTTGTCTTTCTTGTTTCTATGGCGATGGCGCTGTACCTACGCAGTTCGTCGCTCCGGCTCGATTCATTGGAGCAGCCTGCCGGTCCAATGGCCGCGGTGAAAGGGTACGGCGTCACCATCGATCTGACCCAGTACGCGCCTGATCAACTCGATCCGCTTCTGGCCCAACTTCGCGAACATGGCCTTCTCTGGCTGCGCCAACCGGTCCGTTGGGCCGAGCTCGAGCCTGAGCCGGATCGCTTCGCCTGGCAAAAACTTGATGCGGTCTTTGAGGCGATCGCCCGTCACCAGGCCGGAGACAAGCCCCCCTTCAAGGTCATCGCTGTCCTGCACACCGCGCCGGCCTGGGCTCGACCCAGCCACAGTCCCGCTACTAGCCCGCCGCACGACCCGGCCGACTTTGGCCGCTTTGCTCGGACCTTTGCGCTCCGCTACGGGCAGCGAGCCGGTGGCCCGGTCGCTTATTACCAAATCTGGGACGAACCCAATCTCAGCGCCAACTGGGGCCGGACCTACGTCGAGGCGGCAGCCTACGCCAACCTCCTGCGCGAGGCCGCCCTTCAGATTCGCGCCGTTGATCCGCAGGCCACCATCCTCCTGGCGGCCCTGGCCCCGACCCTCGAAGCAGGGCCCCTCAACCTCAGCGATCTCACCTACCTCGAGCAATTGTACACGCTTGAGGCCGACCCTTGGTTCGATGTGGTCGCCGGGCAGGGCTATGGCTTTGATCTTGAGGCCGGCGATCCGGCCCGGCCCGAGGTGCTGAACTTTCGCCGGGTTGAGCTGCTGCGCCGGGTGATGCTCGCGCACGGTGACGCCGAGACCCCGATTTGGCTGACCGCCTTCGGCTGGAACGCCCTGCCCGCCGGCTGGACCGGTCCGAAATCGTCCTGGAAAACCGGGCCGGCCGCCATCCAAGCTCAGCGCACCAGCGCCGCAACTGCCCTGGCCCGCCGCGACTGGCCCTGGCTTGGTCCGATGCTGGCGGTTCGCTGGGATGCCACCGCTTTAGCGGTCACCGATCCCGCCCGCGGCTTTTCCCTGCTCGACACCCCGCCCCTCTTGAGCGCGCTCCGCGCGGTGGCGACAGGCCCGTCGATAGCGACGCCCGGCCAGTATCCGGCCAGTCACGCCAGCGGTCGCTACAGCCCTGGCTGGCGCTTCGCCGCCGGCCAGGCTGATCCGCCCGACGAGGCCGGCCAACTCCGCCTGGATTTCGAAGGCACGCGTTTGGATTTGGTCATTAATCGAGGCGCTTATCGAGGCTACCTGTGGATCACCATCGACGGCGGGCCGGCCAACGCTCTGCCCCGCAATAGTGAAGGCCAGAGCTATCTGGTTCTGTCCGATCCCTGGCGTGACTCGGCGGTGGTGACCGTGGCCCGAAATTTGGCGCCGGGCCGCCATCAAGCTTTGATCATCGCTGACGGCGGCTGGGGGCACTGGCCGCTGGCCGGCTGGCATGTCTATCACGATGTCTATCACGAGCTAGAGACTCTCGGCGGTTTCAACCGCCAGCGCGGCTCGTGGCTGCTGGTTTTGGGACTGGTTGTCGGTCTGAGCGCGCTACGCCTGGCGTGGCTGGGACGGCGAGCACTGCCCACCCTGGCTCGCTTCCCCATGCCGGATCAGCCCCTGTTAGCCCTTATCGCCGTTCTAGCCGTGGCCGGCTACCTGGCCCCCGGCGGCCTGAGCCTCGCCTTTGCCCTGCTACTCGGCCTGGCCCTCCTCCTTCGTCCAGAGGCCGGCCCGCTTCTGATCGCCTTTGGCTTGTCTTATCTACCTGATCAAAAAATGGTCTTGGGTGATGTATCGTTGCTGGAAGTCGTTCTGTTGGCAAGCCTGGGGGGCGTGCTCCTCCACCGCTCTCAACGGGCCGGCGGCAGCCAGTCCCTTCTCGCCCCTCTCTCGCTCGCCCTCCTTACCCTGCTCCTGCTCTCCCTCCTGGCCACGATCTTTGCGCAAGACTTTGGGGTCAGCATGTTCGCCTGGCGCACGATCGTGCTGGGGGCGGTCCTCTTTTACGGCCTCGTTAGCGGGCTACCCGAGACTAGAAAATTCAAGACCTGGTGGCTGGTCGATGCCTTTGTGGCCGGCACCGCGCTCCACGCAGGGTTAGCGCTGTTGCTCTACCTTCTTGGTAGCCACGCCATCGAGGTTGAAGGCGTGCGCCGGGCCGTGGGACCGATCTACCCCACGCCGAACAATCTGGCCCTTTATCTCGATCGCGGCTGGCCGATCATGCTGGCCGTCTCGCTGTCGTCCGGTTCTCCCCCCAAGCGAAGAGGCCTCTACGCGCTAGCCCTGGCCGTGACCGGCGGCGCGCTGTACCTGACTTTTTCAAGGGGCGCTTTGCTGTTAGGCCTGCCGGCCGGCCTAATCGCGATGGCCCTGCTCTCCTTCGCCTCGCGCGCTCCGTGGTCCTGGCGGCGCGGGTTGGCGCTGGCCGGTCTCGGCCTCATCGGGCCAGGACTATTGCTCTGGTCCCTGGTTGGCACGGCTCGCCTGCGAGCCCTCTTCGAGTTGACGCAGGGCAGCGGCTTTTTCCGGCTGCAGGTCTGGCAATCGGCTCTGGCGCTGCTAAGCGACCATCCCTGGCTGGGCGTCGGCCTGAACAACTTTCTGTACCAGTACCGCACCGTTTACATCCTTCCCTCGGCCTGGCAGGAACCCAACTTAAGCCATCCGCACAATATTGTCTTGGAGTTTGCCACCCAACTGGGGCTGGGCGGGGGAGTAGTTCTGCTGGGGTTGCTGGCCGCTTTCTATGCCACGGCCTGGCCACTTTACCGTCGCACCGCAGACCCGCTGCTGCTCGGCCTGATGAGCAGTATGGCGGTCATTCTTGCCCACGGCTTGGTGGACCAGGCCTTTTTCCAGGGAGATTTAGCCTTTTCTTGCTGCTTGATCTTCGGCCTGGTCCAGCGCGCCGCCCGCCGAAGTTAGCCTGGCTTGGGCCAGTAGCCGGTCGATATCGGAACGCAGGTGCGCCCGCGAGAGATTGGCCGCCTCGATGGCTGTTTGCAGCCTGACCACGTTTTCCAATAGTTGGCCCACCGCCGCCTCGACCGTGAGCCGTTGGTTTTGCCACAACGCTAATAGTTCTTCCGGATGTATCGTTGTCATTGCGCGTTCCTAACGGGATTCCTTCGGTTTTCGCGGCTCGGTCCGCAGTTGGCTGATGGCTTCGGCCAACTCCTCCAACCACAGCAAAATCTGGCCAATGGCTTGTTCACTGGTGAGTTCCTCACGCTGCCAGCGCAAAATTAGCTCTTTGAGCTCATACTTTTTCATGACGGGACTCCTTTTCAAAATTTGTGAGAACCTTGGCTCTCAGGATTTGCTTAACAACACGGAAGGGTGTAATCTCTGTTGAAAAATAAGCGAGTTTCGAACTCGCTTGAGGATGAGGTTATATTAACACGATTTCGTGTTGTTGTCAAGTCTCGTCGTTGTTTTGGGGATCGATTTGATAGGGGAAACCCACTTCTTCAGCCACCATCTGCAGCAGCTTGCTCATCGAACGGCGGGCGAGGTGGTTGCCCACCTCCCAATCGCTCACGGTTTGCTGTCGCACCGCCAGCCGGTCCGCCAGTTCTTGCTGGGACCAACCGGCGTGTTCCCGCAGTGCCTTAATTTGTTCACTGGTCCAGCCCACGGATTTGCGAATCGGGCTGACGCGGTAGGTAATGCGGGCCGGCCGAAAGACAACCAACTGCTGCTCAAAGTCAGGGTTATCGACTAACCAGCCCGCCTCTTGCCAGGCCCGGCCTTGAGTGGTCTCGCTGTTGGCCCACCAGGCCCGAGAAGTCAAAGCGCTTCGGGGTAGTTCACTGCCCAGGATCGCTTCAATTTCTTCAAATGAAAGCTCTAACAGCCCTTCATCCGGCTGCTGGTCAAGATATTCATAAAGGGGATAATACTTGCTTTGCGGTAACATATTGAATCAGAGTTGCTTACTGGCTGACCGGTAATCTTAAGCAAAAAGTAGCGCCGCTGTCAGGCTGGCTCTCCACCCAAATTTGGCCCCTGTGCTGCTTAGCCAGTTGATAAGCCAGCGGCACCCGCACACCACCGGCCGAAAGTTTGCTTCGGCCATTGCCGTCCGTAACAATGCTCAGGTTGGGTAGTTCCGCAATGGTTTGCTTATCCAGGACCACCCCGGGCGCGGTCAGTTTCAAGTTAATCTCGGCACCATCGGGTTCAACTTCTAGCTGAACCTGGCCTGCTTTGTGTTCAAAGAGGAAGCGAGCCAAAATGAGAAGAATCTGCTCGATCCGCTCATAATCGCCCTGCATCGTCGGCAAAGTTTGCCGATTAGCCCAACTCACCCGCCGCCCTTCTCCCAAATCGTGCTCGGTTACTTGCTGGGCCAGCCGCTCTAACGGCACCTGACTCCAATTGAGGGAAAGTTTATTCGCACTGATTTTACTCAGATCAACCACGACATTGATCAGATCCAGAAGATTTAGGGCACTCTGCCGGATCGCCGCAATATCCTCTAACTGAACTTCATTAAGCGGACCTTCAACCCCTTCCAACAGCAGATCGGAAAAACCCAAAATAGAGTTTAACGGGCCACGCAAGTCATGCGACAGATGATATACCGCCACGGCTTGGTCAGATGGATCGGATGCTTCAGTTTGAAGATAGAGTGAACTCTTTGGTAAAGACTTTGCCTTTATCATGATCGGTGTCCTTTTCGAGGTCAAAGTTCAAGTTATGGTTTTTTCCATTCTACCATACGCTTCTACAAGCATGCAATGATGGTCTTTCAATAAATAGGGAGAGCAAGGGGCAACCCGTGCTCCCTGCGGCTGTTTGGTTGTTGTGACTGGCAGGAGGCACGAGTCACTCAACAAGGCCGGGGGCGATCAGGCAACCGGTCAGGCGGCAACAACAAATTGTTGGAGCATTTGAGACCTGCGGATGCTGCTCGTCCCGAACGAAGAACGAAAGACGGTAGACGGCTGTCTATTTTCGTTTTCCGTCTACCGTCTTTCGTCACTGGGTGAAGTTATTGAACGGGTTTAAGCGGATAAAATGCCGCGCCGATGCTTAATGACCATTGCGCCGAACCTCGGCCAGCTCGCGCTGATGATAGCCGTTGCCGTTCAGCGGCAGAGCCAATTTAGTGCCGTTGGGCAAGTAGGCCGGTTGGGCCGGTCGCTCAGGGGTGGCCTCTAGCTTAAACTGGCTGACAACGGCCTGCAAGGCTTGAGCCATGTCTTTGAGCGCCTGAGACGAGGCTGTCACTTCCTGGACCTGAGCACTCATCTCCTGGATCGCCGCGCTGACCTCTTCCACGGCCGCGCTGTTCTCTTCGCTGACGCTGGCGATGCTATCAATCGCTTCGGTCACCTCGCCGGCGCCGGCGGCCATCTCCTGAGTCGAGGCCGTGTTCTCTTCAACCACCGCCGAGACCTGCTCGACGGCATCCATCATCTGCTCCGAGATAGCCTGCATCTCCACGGTCGCCATCCGGTTTTGCTCGGTCACTTCATTGACCGTCTCCAGTCCTTGCCGCAACCGCTCCGCGGCCGTTTCGATGGCTTCGACCGCCTGCAAAGTAGCTTTCACCTGGTCAGCCAACTTGACCGCGCCACCGGCAATGGCCTCAAAGGCGGCGCCCGCCGCTTTGGTCCGGCTTGCCCCTTTCTGGACACCCTCGCTGGCCTGAGCCATCGCCTTAACTGCTTGCTCGGCCCCGGTTTGCACGGCCTTGATCATTCCACTAATTTCCTGCGTGGCCTGGCTCGATTTCTCCGCCAGCTTGCGGACTTCATCGGCCACCACGGCAAAGCCCTTGCCGTATTCCCCGGCCCGGGCCGCTTCGATGGCCGCGTTGAGGGCCAGCAGGTTGGTTTGGGCTGCAATTTCATCGATTACTTCGACGATAGCGCCGATTTGGCCCGACTGTTGGCCTAGCTCACGGATCCGCTCGGCCAACTGCTCGGTGACGGTGCCCAATTGGTCCATTCCGGCTACTGCTTCTTTGGCCGTCTGCTGCCCACGTTGAGCTGTTTCCAGGTTGCTTTGGACAAACTCAGAGACAGTGCGGTTGCGCTCGGCAATCTGGGTCACGGCCTGATCCAAGCTAGTCTTTGCGTTTTGGGCCCCGCTGACGGCTTGAGCTTGTTCGATGGCGCCTCCGGCAATGCTCCGGATCGATCCGGCCAGGTTGCTCATCGCCAGACCGGTTTGGTTGACGGCCGCGGCCTGCTCCTGAGAACCTTTGGCTACACTTTCCACAGTCTGGGTCACTTGCCGGATCGAGCCGGCCGTGCGGCTGACCGCTTCGGATTGCTGCTGCACCCCCTGGCTAACCTGCTGGATGGTGTTAGCGATCTGGTGGGTTGCCTGCCCGGCTTGGCCAGCGGTAAAGGCTAACTGTTCGGAGGCCGCGCTGACGCTGCCGGCGTTGTCCATCACCTGCCCCACCAGATTTCTTAAGTTGGCAATCATGGCGTTAATGGAATGGCCCAATTGGTCTTCCTCTGACTTCACCTTAAGCTGCACGGTCAAGTCACCGGTGGCTGCCTGTTCGGTCGCGCTCACCACTTTTTGGAAATGCTTCATCATTTGATTGCAGGAATAGGCTACCCAGGCCAGTTCATCACGCCCGTCGGCCGGCAGCTTTTCACTAAAGGCCCCTCGCATGATAAAGGTATCGGCGACTAACCCAATCGCGGTTATTTTGTGGCTAATCATTCGGACATACCTGACTCCGACGAACAAAATAAAACTGCCGCTCAGAAGCTGGACGGCCAATTTATTCCATCCTCCGGCGGCAATGGCGGCTGTAATCGAAGACTCAGCGCTTTCTCCCCACCCGTAATCCCAGATAAAGCCGGTGACGATGGGGAGCAAGATTGAAATTAACATTAATCCGGTCAGTCGTACCCAAATCTGAGCCAGCCAATCACGCAAGTTCCATTGATAATTGTTGTCCATTTCTTCCACCGTTTTACTCAAACCCTATCCAATACAACCTAAAGATTTATAAAATAACCAACGCTTCAAAATTGCTTGCTCTGGTTATCATGAATATCGGCGGGACAAATCACTTTATCCATAAAAAAAAGGTAAAGATGTTAAAGTTCCTTCAATTTTATCTTAATGAGGGCGAATTTTGAGTGAGGGCGTTCTACGCTTGTCCCAAACCGTGTTGAATCGCCATCACGGCGGCCTGGGTCCGATCCGCTACTTCCAACTTGGCAAAGATCGCGCTGACGTGATTGCGCACGGTTCCTTCCGACAAGTGTAGTTGCTCGGCGATGTCGGCGTTGGTGAAACCCCGGGCCACCAGGCGTAGAACCTCGACCTCGCGCTCGGTCAGTTTAGTGGTGAGTAGGGTAGAGGGCTGGGCTTGTTTATCGGCCACCTGATGGAGCAACTTCCCGGCCACGGCCGGATCTACAAAGGTCTTGCCCGCGGCGGTCCCTTTGATGGCCTTGATCACCTCTTCGCGGGGCGTATCTTTCAAAAGATAGCCCGAGGCGCCGGCCCGGATGGCATCGAAAACCCACTCATCATCATCGTAGGTGGTTAAAACCAGGACTTTGACCCGCGGATAGTGCGTCCGGATTTGCCGGGTGGCTTCAATCCCGTTTAGGCCCGGCATTTTTAGATCCATCAAGACCAAATCGGGTTGGACTCTGGCCACCATCTCTACTGCCTCGGCCCCATCCTGAGCCTGGCCCAGGACCTCGATATCTTTTTCCAGTTTTAGCAGCATTTCCAGGCCGTCGCGAATGATGGCCTGGTCATCACAGATTATCACTTTCATAGTTCTACGTCCTTTATCGACAGCCGGACGGTAGTGCCCCGGCCGGGCTGGCTGTCGATGGTCAACTTGCCGCCGGCCAATTGAGCCCGTTCGCGCATGCCCGGCAAGCCAAAATGATCGGTCTGGTGGTTGGCCTGCTCTTGGAACCCTCGCCCGTCATCTCTTACCAGCAGCGAGACCTCCTGGCCATTGAGATCCAGGTGAACGGTCAGCTTGTTGGCGTTGGCGTGGTGGGTCACATTGCTGACCGCTTCCTGAGCCACCCGGTAAATACACTGCTCAACATCCGGGGAGAGGGACGGTACTTGTTCCGGCAGGGCCAGGTCAAGGTCGAGATTGGCCCGCCGGGCCGCCGATTCGACCAGGCGGCGCAAGGCCAGGCTCAAGCCGAGATCGTCCAGCGGGCTGGCCCGAAGCGATTTTAGAGCTCGGCGCGTCTCCTGTAAGCCGGAGCGGGTCGCTTCCAGTGATTTATCCAACATCCCCTGGGCCGCGCTGGTATCGACGTCCCAGTAAGCTTTGACCGTTTCCAACTGCACGCTCAAGGCACTGAGGGTGTGGGCCAGGGTATCGTGCAACTCCCGGGCCATCCGGTTTCGTTCCCGGCTGATGGTCAAATGCTCCAGGGTGCTGGCATGGTGGATCAATTGAGCGTTGGCCTGTTCGAGCGAGTCTCGCTGGGCCCGCAGTTGGCTCATCAGGGCATCGATGAAATAACCCAAGACCAAGAAACTAACGGTTTGGATGGCCACCCCCAACATTTCAAAAAAGAAGGGCCGGGTAAGCGGACCAACCTCCACAATTAAGACCCCCAGGCTCAGCAAAGCGGTGCCTAAACAAAATAAGGCCACGTGCCGCCAGCGATACTGCCAGGCGGTTAAGACCAAGGCAACGAGCAAGATCGTGAACACGCCGGTTGAGATGACCGGCCCCGGCAAAGACTGGGGGGTGAACAGATACTTGCTCACCGTGGGTATGACGGACATCAAGATAATGATTAACGGCAAGAAAGTCTGTCCCAACCAAATTTGGGCCGGCCGCCACAAGGTCACTCCCAGAATAAGCAGCGCCGTCAGTCCATTGATCAGGTAATAGCGAAAGGCAAAGATCCGATTCGGGGGGGTGACGCTTAAATCGATCAAGGCCAACACGACCAGATAGCCCAGCCACAGCCCGGCGGCAATCTGCAGTAATTGGCCCACACTTACTTTGGCGTTCGTCTCTTTCATATCGCCATTATAGCATAATCACGTCAGGGCCGTCTTGTGACTTCGGTCATCAGCCGGCCCGGCGGCCTATGATCGGGATCACGGTCACTCGTGACAAAAGTCACCGCTCCGGCCGGCAAGTTGTGATTCTGAACACTGTCAGGCCATCGTTCAATTTGATAGACTGAAGGCAAGAAAAAGGAGCTTCAACTGATGAAACGTATTCCATTAATTCTGTTCATTCTAGCGGTGTTGGCCGGGACCGGCCTGTTCGGTTATCAACAATTTCTGACCCCGGCTGTGTCAAAAAACTTGACCGAAGATCCCAACCTCGAGATCGTGACCATTGGCCGCACAACCTTGGAAAAGAGCGTGAGCGCGACCGGCAGCATTAAGCCGAAAGCCGAAGTTGAGATGAAGTTTGAAACGGGCGGCACCGTTAACGAGGTCTTGGTCAAGCAAGGACAAACTATCACCGCCGGGACAGTCCTGGCCCGGCTGGACACCACCGATCTGGAACTCCAGGTCCGCAGCGCCGAGATCGACCTGGCTCAAGCCCAGGCCAATTTAGCGCAACTGTCCGAGCCCGAGTTGGCCGCAAAGATTGCCGCCGCCCGGGTTGCCGTTGAGAGCGCTCAGCTCAACCTGGCCGATTTACAGGCTGGTCCTGACTCTGACGAGGTGACCAAGGCCGAGGTGTCCCTGAAGCAAACCGAAATCACCCTACAAGAAGCCCAATGGGCCTACGATCAGGTCGCCTACCGGGGCGATGTTGGAGCGATGTCCCAAGCCAATGAACTGCAAGACGCGACCTTGGCTTATGAATCGGCCACGGCCGACTACAACCTGGCGGTTAAGGCGGCCACCCCAGCCGAGTTGGCTTCGGCCCGCTCCAGCCTGGCCAACGCCCAATCCAGCCTGGCCGAACTACTCGATGAACCCAGCACCGCCGAAATTGCGGCTCAGCAAGCCGGCGTGGACAAAGCCCAACTGAGCCTGGAAGAAGCCCGGCGCAATCTGGCCGATGCCGACCTGGTGGCTCCGACGGGCGGCGTGATTCTCCAGGTCAACATCGAGCCGGGTGAGCGGGTGCTAACTGATGCCGACGAGGCTGCCCTCACTATTGCCGATACGTCCACTTATCTGCTTAAAATGGAAGTCGATGAGCTAGATATCGGCCAGGTGCGTCAGGGCCAGAAGGCCACCGTTACCCTGGACGCCTTTACCGCTCAAACGTTTGCCGGCACAGTCACCGACATCTCACCCAGCCCTTCGAGCGAGGACGCCGATAGCATTGTCACTTACGAAGTCACGATCACCCTGGACGCTCCGGGGCAGAGTACCGGCTTCTTATCGGGGATGACGGCCAGCGCTAACATCGAAACCCAACGCCTGGACAACGCCGTGGTGGTGCCGAACCGGGCCATCCAGTCCGAGCAAGTGGATGGTCAGGCCGTGACCTACGTCGAAAAATTAGACGAGCAAGGTCAGGTGATCCGGGTGGAAATCGAAACCGGGCTGCGCAGCGGTTCAATCACCGAAGTGCTGGCCGGTTTGGAAGAAGGCGACCAGGTCGTGATCCCCGGGGAAACTAGCAGCGACTCGAGTCAGGCTTTGTAGGCCGGGATCGAAAGGAAGGTAACGATGGCTGAAAAACTCGTGGTCAAGGCTGTGGACCTGACTAAAACTTACATAATGGGCGAGGTCGAGGTGCAGGCCCTGCAGGGCGCTTCGCTGCAAGTCCAGTCCGGCGAACTGCTGGCGATTATGGGACCGTCCGGCTCCGGCAAATCGACCCTGATGAACATCTTGGGCTGTCTTGATCAACCCACCTCCGGCCACTATTACCTGGAAGATGTGAATGTGGCCCAATTGAGTGACACCAAACTGGCCCAAATTCGGGGCAAGCGGATCGGCTTTGTGTTCCAAAGTTTCAACTTGCTGCCGCGTACCAGCGCCCTGGCCAACGTCGAACTGCCCCTGGTCTATATGGGCGTCGGCCGGGGTGAGCGGCGACGGCGCTCCATCACCGCACTGGAGCTGGTCGGGTTGGGTGATCGCGCCCACCACAAACCCAACGAACTCTCCGGCGGCCAGCAGCAGCGGGTGGCCATTGCCCGGGCGCTAGTAACAGATCCGGCCATCATTATGGCCGACGAGCCGACCGGCAACCTCGACTCTAAATCGAGCGAGGAGATCATGGGCATCTTTCAACATTTGAACGAGGTCCGGGGCATCACCATCATCTTCGTCACCCACGAGCCGGATATTGCCGAGCACACCCGGCGGGTGGTGCGGCTGGCCGATGGGGTGATTGTCGAGGACCATGCCATCGCCAACCCGCGCCGGGCTGCGGCGATGGGAGCTACGCCGGTTAAGAGTGGCCTGGTCCAACCCAGCCTCGTGACCCAAGGAGCAATCTAATGCAACTATGGGAAAGTATCACCATCGCCCTGCGGGCTTTGACCATCAACAAACTGCGGACCATTTTGACGATGCTGGGTATCATCATCGGCGTGGCCGCGGTGATTGCCCTGGTCTCGATCGGCAATGGCGTCCGCCAATCGATGACTGAGCAGTTTACCAGCCTGGGCACCAACCTGCTGACCATCTCCTCCGGTGGCGGTCGAGGGGGACCCGGCGGCGGCCCACCCGGCCCGCCCGGCAGCCAGGACGAGGATGAATCGCAGGCGGAACTCAAGGAAAAAGCCACCGAACCGCTGACCATGAAGGATGTCGATGCCTTGAGCGAGCCCGCCCAGGTCACGCACGTGGTGGGCGTGGCGCCTACTTACAGCGTGAATAACCTGAGCGGCGGGGTCATTTACGAGCAGAAAGAGGCCGACAGCGTGACCGTGACCGGCGTAACCCCCGCCTACGAAACCGTGCGCAATCTGAGCCCGGAAGCCGGTCAGTTTATCAGCCAGGAAGATGTGGACCAACGGGCCCGGGTGGCCGTCCTGGGCTACGAGGTAGCCGAGACGCTGTTTGAAAACTATGGCTCGCCTCTAGGTGAAACCGTGCGGATTGGCGGTATCAGCTTTGAGGTGATCGGGGTGCTGCCGGAAAGCGGTCAGACCGGCTTTGGCAACCCGGACAACACCGTGCTGGTCCCGCTTAGCACCGCCCAAACCCGCTTGGGCAACTCGGGCGCGTTTCGAGGCAGCTTGAAGGTCTCCAACATTTATATCGAGGTGGATAGCCAGGACAACATGGATGCCGTCGAAGATCAGGTCACTGCCGTCCTGCGCGAGCGCCATCGCCTGGGGACGGAGTACAAGAACGACTTTAATATTCAAAACCAGGCCCAACTGCTTGAATTTGGGGACACCATGGCTACCACATTGACGGCTTTCCTGGGCTCGATCGCTGGGGTGTCGCTGCTGGTCGGTGGCATCGGGGTGATGAACATCATGCTGGTCTCCGTCACCGAGCGCACTCGCGAAATCGGTATCCGCAAAGCGGTCGGAGCCAAGCGGCGCGACATCCTATTGCAATTTTTGGTCGAGGCCATGGTCTTATCGCTAATCGGTGGTTTTATGGGCATTGCCGTCGGCTACGGCATCTCCCAAGCCTTGCCGCTGCTGGTCACCGAGTTACGCAGTACGGTCGTGACGATGAATTCGATCTTGTTGGCGACCGGCTTCTCGGCCGCGATCGGTCTCTTCTTTGGGGTCTATCCGGCCACCCGTGCCGCCGGGCTGCGGCCCATCGAAGCGCTGCGGTATGAATAACCGTTGGAGGATTGGAGGGGTGGAGGCTTGGAGAATTGGTAAAAATACGACCTTCCAGTCTTCCCATCTTCCAGTCCTGTCGTCTTTTAGTTTTTTGTGAGGATAATAATGAACCGACTAACACCTTTTATTTTGCTCATCCTGTTTTTATTAACCGCCTGCGCTTCGCCCAGCAGCGTCAATCCTACGCCCACCCTTGTCCGCTTGGATCGGAGCGCCCTGGCCGAGGCGACGGTCACGACCGTGGCGGCTACCTCGACTGTCAGCGACACGCTGCCGTCGGCTACCTCAACGGCGATACCTGTGGCCACACCGCCGGCAAGCTCGGTTAGCTCAACCACCACCGGGCCGGCGACCGCCACGTTCGACACCGCCGCTCAGGTGGAAGTTGTCACCCCGGCGGTCAATCTGCGGGTCGGGCCGGGCCTGGACTACGACGTCATCAGCGTGGCTAAAGAAGGCGATCAGTTTGCGGTCACCGGCCTCAGCCCCTCTGGGGCCTGGCTGCAAATTGTCACGGCTGACGGTAAACCGGGCTGGGTCACGGCCGCCAGCGCTTACACCCGCCTGATCGACGTGGAGGTCGATGACCTCCCGATCATCGAAGCCGGGGCCACTCCCTCTAATGCGGCCGTAACAGAGGCCGTCACCTCAGAGTTGGCCTCATCCGGTCAGACAGCCGCCCTAACCGGCGGCCAACTGATCTTTGCCACCGGCAGCGGCGGCGACCTGTACAGCGTCAACGCGGATGGCACGGGTCTGCAAAAGTTAGCCAGCGGCGTGATCGATCCGGTGGTGTCGCTGGATGGGACTCAGGTTGCCTTCACCCGCTGGGACGGCGATGACTGGGGCGCGGTCTATACGCTGAGTCTGGTCAATGGGGTGGAGAGAGTGGTGGCTGGGGATATGCTCCAGCCCAAGTCACCGACCTGGTCGCCGGACGGTCAAACGCTGGTGGTCTCTTTTCAACACGGCGGTTTGCGTGATCCGAAAGAAGAGTGCCGCCGCTATGATCTGGGCGAACGGGTCAGAGTGCCGGAGGGGTCTCAAATCACCGGCACCACCTACAATGGCGATAAAGGGCAAATGATCGTCTGCTTTGTCCCGGCGGAAGATTTGCAATGGTACCTGCGCGAGATTGAGGTTGCCAGCGGTGACTATGAGGACTTGCCGAGTGATCTGTACAGTTACGCGCCGGCCTGGGATCCGCAAAACGCCTGGCGCGTCATCTATGACGGCGAGAAGGGATTGATGCAGCTTGACCTGACCAGCGGGAGCAACACTTCCCTAACCACGGATGTGCGCGACACCGCGCCGGTTTTCTCGCCCGGTGGCCAAACCTTGGCGCTCACCTACAAGCAGCACGATCATTGGGAAGTCTACACTTTTGATCTGGCCAGCGGCGCCCGGCAGCGGCTGACCAAGCCCTCCATATTGGCCGACCCCCAGTACAACAGTGCCGCCCCCGCCTGGTCACCCGACGGCAGCCAAATCGCCTTCCTGACCGATCGCAGTGGCCACTGGGAAATCTGGGTCATGAACGCTGACGGCAGCGCTCAGCGCCCTCTCTTTTCCACGGAAGTACAGGCCCAGCTTGGTCTCCAATATAACGGGGTGAACGAGCGATTGTTAAACTGGATAGAGTGATCCTTTTCAAGTGAAGGATGAAGTAGTAAAACAAGCCGAGCTATTTGCGGCAAAAGAGCAAATTCCCTATGCGTGACATAGCCCGAGAAATAGTGGAAGTTCCATTCAAGCAATATGGCGATGATATTCCGGAAATGACCATCCTCGATCTGACCACTTTTTGGGCAAAAGCCGGTCATATTGCCCGGCTGCCCCATCGATTAAAGTTTTACCAGATTTTGTTTGTCAGCCAAGGGGAAGGAACCCACTGGATTGATTTCAACCCCTTCCCTTATCGCTCAGGGGCCCTGTTTCCCATCGAAAAAGGCCAGGTTCAAATTTATGAGCCTAGTTTGGGATTAGAAGGATATCTTATCCTGTTTACGGAGCAATATCTATACCGGTTTTCCACAGATTTGGAATGGTTATTCAATTTAACCCTTTTCAACTCCTATTTGGCTCCCTCGGCTCTTTATCTATCGCCGGCGGATTGGGAAGAATATTTAGCGCTGATCAACACCATGCGGGCTGAATTGACGGCTAAGCCCGACTTTGTCCATGACGACATCTTAAGAAATTTGCTGCGAGTTTTTGTGCTAAAGGCGGAACGCGTCAAACGAACTCACAGCAATGTTATGTTACAAGATTTTGGTGAAGAGTATGATTTGTTCATCCGCTTTAGAGCTAATTTAGAAAATAGCTATACCTCATCTAGAAGCGTTGAGAATTATGCCTCGGCGCTGGCGATTACGCCCAAGAAGTTGAATAAAATTACCCAGATGTATCTGGGCAAAACCACCAAGCAGACCATCGATGAACGAATTGTCCTTGAAATCAAACGCCTTTTATTACACTCACATTTGACGATTCAGGAAATTGCCCAGGAGATGGGCTTTAGCGACCCTACGAATATGATCAAATTTTTTAAACGATACACTCAATTCACTCCGGTCCAATTTAAATCTTCCTCAAAATAGGCGGAATTTGACTATTTTTGGATCGGTTATGACCTGCAAAAGGTATCGTTCCTGGCCGATATTCTTAGGAGTAGACAAGTGGCTTGTCTCGGAGAAAACAAATTTAGATAAAAGAAAGGTGCAACACAACAATGACCATGATTGGTAACATCAATAGCTCAACGTCAGTCAGGGTGTTTCCCCGGCCCCCGATGGAGAACTACAAACTGACTGACGACCAGAAGAGCCAGCTTCAAGATATTTTGACCAAGTATGACGCCGAAAGTATCTCTGATGATGAGATGAAATCCATGCTGGGCGAGATTAGAGAAGCGGGCATCCGGCCGGGTGAAGACCTGAAGAATGCTCTTGAAGAGGCCGGCTTCGAGCTGAAGAAGCCACCTGCCGGCAACCGGCCGCCGATGGGCATGAACAAACCGCAGGGCGTAGGCTTTGAGCCACCGCAGTTTGTCCAAGATTTTATGGCCAAAGCGGAAAGCGGCGATGTTTCCGAGGATGATGTTCAAGAATTTCTCAAGGCTATTCAATCTCAAAAGCAGGAGTTCAGAGGAGCGATTTTCGATCAGTCAGTCTAAATTGATTAAACCGTGGTTTAAGGGAGACCGGGTGTTCCGCCCGGTCACCCTGCTGGCAGGATTGATCGCTACTACCTCGGGTGTACGTTTACGTTTCGCAATTGACTTTCGCCTCTACCTTAGCTATAATGGTTAAGTCCCCGGGAGGGATGGCAGAGCGGACGATTGCGGTGGTCTTGAAAACCACTGAGGCCGCAAGGTCTCCGGGGGTTCGAATCCCTCTCCCTCCGCCAGAGAACAATGAACAATTAACAATGAGTAGTGAACAAAGGCAAGTAATAAAAAGTCTGATTGTTCATTGTTAATTGCTAATTGTTAATTGATCAGGGGAGGTGCCAGAGTGGACGATTGGGGCCGCCTGCTAAGTGGTTGTCGGAGGCAACTTCGACCGTGGGTTCGAATCCCACCCTCCCCGCCAGTTTGACCGCCGAGATTTCCTCAGGCGGTCTCTTTTTTTCCAAAGCGTCATTCAAATCCTATAGTCACTTGTTTGAGGCCTATTTCAAATAAGTCTTAAGGTGGAGGTAATAATGCCATCTTCGCTAATTCTTAAATCAGCTCAGGTCGGCCCGTGGCCGATGAATAGCTACGCTCTGATTTGTCCCGAGACTCACCAGAGTGTCTTGATCGATCCCGGGGCGGATCCGGCGGCGTTGACGGCGATGCTGCTTGGCTCGAACCCGGTGGCCATTGTGCTCACTCACACCCACCCGGACCACGTCGGCGCGCTGGCCGAGATGCGCCGGCAGCTTCAAGTGCCGATCTATCTCCATCCGGCCGAGCCGCACGACGATATTGCTGTCGATCACTGGTTGGCCGATGGCGACACCTTTACCCTGGGCCACCACGCCTTGCGGATTGTTCACACCCCGGGACACACCCCGGGCATGGTCAGCCTCATGCTACCCGATCCGCGGGCCATTGTCGGGGATGCCATTTTCCAAGGCGGGCCGGGTAAAACCTGGTCAGCGCAAGATTTTAAGACCACGTTGGAGACAATGCGTAAGATTGTTTTTACTTGGCCGGATGAGACAAAATGCTTCCCCGGCCATGGCCCATTTTTCAAGATTGGCGACGAACGGCCGGCCTTTGAGGCATTCATGCGCCGAAAGCATCCAGATGATCTATTTGGAGATGTTACCTGGGAGATGTAAGTAAAAAAAACAACTTGCCAGGCCTTGTGGCGGTTAATATCCTCAGTTTGTTTTTGTAACCTTACGTAGACCACGTGGGTGATCAACGTCGAAGTCCCGAACATGGGCTAAGTGCATGGCAAATATCTGGCCGGGGATGATGGTTACAAACGGTGACAACCACTCCGGCCCTGTTGCAGGCAAAAGTAAGGCCACACGGGCCATGGTTAGGGTTTCAGCATCATCGCTGATGACGACGATTTCAGCTTCCCGTTGTTTGAGGGTTTGCATAAAGCGTTTCATCTCCGGCAACATCCGGCCCGACGGGGCGATGACGATGGCCGGAAAACCGTGCTCGATCAGGGCCAACGGTCCGTGCAGAAAGTCGGCGCTGCTGTAGGGTTCGGCGATGACGTAGGTCAGTTCCTTGAGCTTGAGTGCCAATTCATAGGCGGTAGCATAGTTGTAGCCCCGGCCAATAACGACGCAGTCGCGCATGTAACGATAGCGTTCGGCAATACGAGCGATGTCAGGCGCCGTACGCAGCGCCTCGGCCACGGAGCCGGGCACCTGGTGTAAAGCAGCCAACATTTGAGCGTCATTCGCCAGGATGGCGCTGAGCAGAGCAATAGCCGCCAGTTGGCTGGTGTAGGTTTTGGTTGCCGCAATCGAGCGCTCGATGCCGGCGTGCAGCTTGACCACAAAATCAGCCACCTGCCCCAATTCGGAGTCGGGGAAATTGGTAATGGCAGCGGTCAGGGCGCCCTGGCGACGGGCTTCCTGCAAGACGGCGACAATATCCGGTCCTCGACCACTTTGACTGATTCCCAAGACCAGGGCGTTGCTCAAACGCGGCGGTTGTTGGTAAATGGTGAATAAGCTGGGTGTCGTTAGGGTCACAATCAGGCCATTAACCGCGCCCAGGAGGTATTGGGCGTAGCGACCGGCGTTGTCGCTGGTACCGCGGGCCGCGATGACGACCTGGGTCAGTTGTCGTGCTTTGATTTCGGCTGCCAGGCGTTTAACTGTTTCTTCTTCACGCCGTAAGACGGTTTCCAAGACCGCCGGTTGTTCATGAATCTCTTGAAAAAGATAAGTCTGCTCTAACATTTTTCCTCTTCCTTTTTGTAACTGATTTTTCCTGTACTTATCGTGGTAACGACTTGAAACTCGCGGTTTAACAGCACCAGGTCGGCCGTCAGGCCGGCGGCGATGCGACCCCGTTGGGTTGACAATCCCAGCAGTCCAGCGGGGGTAGAGGTGACGGTGGTTAGGGCTTCGCTCAAACTGCAGCCTGCGAACTTGATCAAATTGCGGAGGGCGGCATCGAGCGGCAGGATGCTGCCGGCCAGGGTGCCATCGGCCAGGCGGGCCTCGGTCTCGGTGACGAAGACCTCAAAATCGTTGAGGGAGTAGCGGCCGGGCGGCATCCCCAGCGCGGCCATCGCGTCGCTGACCAGATTTAAACCGGCACTGCCTTTGGCGGCCCAAATTAACTTGATTATAGCCGGATGAACGTGAATCCCATCGGGGATCAAACCCACCACGGATTGTTCGTCGCTCAGTAAGGCGCCGACCAGGCCGGGTTCGCGATGGCCTAAGGGGGGCATCGCGTTGAAGAGGTGGGTTCCGTAGGCAATCCCCGCTGCCAGGCCGGCCCGAGCCTGGTCGAAGTCGGCCAGGGAGTGACCGGCACTGACGACCACCCCGCGAGCCACCAACTGTTCGACCAACTCCAGAGCCCCGGGCAACTCGGGGGCTAGGGTGACCAGCCTCACTCCTTGCGCCGGCGCCCAATCAGCAATCAGGCTTGGGTCCGGCCGGCGCAGGTAGGCCGGGTTATGAGCGCCTTTCTTTTCCGGATTTAGAAAGGGGCCTTCCAGGTGCAGACCAAGGGGCTCGGCTCCCCGGAATCCGGCGGGTCGTTGTTCGGCGAGAACCTGTTGGGCTGTCGAAATGGTTTCCGGTCGGGAGGTGATAATGGTCGGCAAAAAAGACGTCACGCCAAATCGAGGCAAATCCGCGGCGACGGACCAGATCCTTTCAGGGTTAGCCGTAAAATCGTGGCCGAAGGCTCCATTCAGTTGAAGGTCGATGAAGCCGGGCACGAGCAGTAAATCGGTCGCGTCGATCAATTGGGCAGGGACCGGTCGAGCCACTTGGCCGGTTTGGCCTAGGTCGATAATGTGGCCAGCATCGATCAGAATGTCGGCCTTATCAATGCGCTGGTCTGGCGAATAAATCGTCGCGTTTTGGATGAATAACATCGTAAATTCCTTTGCCAACCCGGAATGATGAGCACGAGGTTGGCTAACTAATCTGCCACTGTTGAGAAGCTAGGGCAGGGGTAACTGCACCGGTTGGCCGCTCTCCGCCGAGGCATAGGCCGCCAAAGCGACCTCTAAGGCCCGGTAGCCATCCTCGCCCGTGACTTGTGGGGGGCGATCCTCCCGAATGGCGGCGACGAACTCCTCAATCATAGCCTGGTTGGCATCCGAACCCCAGTAGAGCCAGGCGTGGCCGGGCCGTTTGTGGTTGTAAAGCTCCAAGTTCTGGCTAAAGGCATCGATCACCGTCAGCCCTCGCTCGCCGACCAACTCCATCGTTAAGCCCCCCCAGGTTGGCCAGTTGAGCGGCTTGCTCCAGCTACAATCGAGGCTGGCGAAGGCGCCGTCGGCAAAAGTTAGCAGCAACAGGCCACCCGTTTCAACGTCGACCGTCTCGGCGTGGAGAATGTGGTTCGTCTGGGCGTAAACCTCGACCACCTCGCTCTGCAAATACCAGCGTAAAACGTCTGCTAGATGCACGACGTGGTCCATCACCGCCCCGCCGCCGGCCAGCTGCTTGTCGACGAACCAGGCCCGGTGCTGCTTGGGCATTTGGCCCTGGTTGGTGGTGTTGCAGGCGTAGATTTGGCCTAAATTGCCGCTGTCCAGCCGGGCTTTGACCTCCAGCAGTGGCGCGCTAAAGCGCATCGGAAAGGCGGTCATGAGCTTGACTTGAGCATTTCGGCAAGCGTCGAGCATGGCCTGGGCCTCGGCCAGTGAGGTGGCCAGCGGTTTCTCGGACAGCACGTGGACGCCGGCTTGCGCGGCCAGCTCGACCAGGGGCCGGTGGTTGGCATTTTCCGAGCAGACGATCACCCCGTCGGGCCGGTCGGCGAGGAGAGCCTCATAGCCAGGATAAAGCCGGGTCTCAAACAACTCGGCGAAATGCTGGCCGCGAGCATGATCCTCATCGGCCAGACCGATCAATTCCACGCCGGGAATAGCCCGCAGATTGCCGATGTAGGCCTCGGCATGCAGGTGGGCGAAGCTGAGAATACCAATTTTCATAAAGACATCTCCCCTTGATACCTGGGCGGTTCCAGATTTAAATTCTTCAGTTGCGTTGTGCGTGGGACGTAAGGCGTAACGAAAACGTGCCACGTGCCACGAGAACTGAGGTTTTGTTTTGCTGGCGTTGCCCTGCATCAAATTTATCAGTCTAGCGTTGTGAGCTTAACCACCTGTCCTGTCTGGGCCGATTCGATGGCAGCCAGAGCGATTTGGAGAGCGGCCAGACCGTCGGCGGCGGTGACCGGCACCGGTGTGTCAGCCACCAGGGCCTGGTAGAAGGCTTTGATCTCGGTGGTGTAGGGGCTTTCGCTAAGCGGGCTGCTGGGCAAGGGCACGTCCGGCGCCTCGTCCGTCTGGCGGTGAAGGTGCAGCCCGATCGCGCTGGTCCGGCCGGAGTCGAACTGCAGCAGGCCATCAGCCCCGGCAATCTCGAAGCGCGTCCGAAACAGCGGTGGGGGATAAGCCCACGAGCCTTCAACGTGGGAGATGGCCCCGCTCCGGTGCGTCAGAATGGCCAGCCCGTAATCGCCCGGCGCCTCCGGCCTGGTGCTGGAGAGCTTCTTGGCAAAGACGGTTTCGACCTCACCGGCCAGCCAACGAGCATAATCGAAATCGTGGATCATCAGATCCAGCATCATGCCGCCCGATTTCTCAAAATCGACAAACCAGTTATCGGCCGCCTTTTTAGGGGAGAAGGTGCCGCGGGTCAACCGGATCACGGCCGGTTGGCCGATGTCGCCCCGCTCGACCGCGGCTTTGGCCTGGGCATATTCCGGAAAGAAGCGAACCACGTGGGCCACAAAGAGTTTGACCCCGGCGGCGCGACAAGCCTGGATCATCTCTTGCCCCTGGGCCAGGGTCCGGGCCAACGGCTTCTCGCAGATGACGGCTTTGCCCGCCGCTGCGGCCTGGAGGGTCATTTCGTAATGGAGGTGGGTCGGGGCGCAGATGTCAACCACATCGACCTCGGCCAGCATCGTCTCGAAATCGGGGTAGAGCTTAGCCTGATAGGAGTTGGCCAGGGTTTGGGCCTGCTCCGGCGTTTTGCTAACAAAACCGGCGATGGTGGCTGGTGTCTCAGCCCAGCCGGCGGCGTGGATCGAGCCCATAAAACCGGTGCCGACAATGCCTATTTTCATCAAGAAAAATCTCCTTCACTTAACCGCGCCAGCCGTCAAGCCCCGGATGAGTTGGCGAGAAAAGATGATGTACAGAATGAGAATGGGGATCATCGCCAGGGTCAGGGAGGCCAGCACGGCGTTCCAGTCGCTAATAAATTGGCCCAGGAACTGCTGGGCGCCATAGGTGACGGTTTTGGTCGACTCGCCGGGAGCGAGGACCAACGGAAACCAAAGATCGTTCCAGACCGGGATCATGACAAAGACGGCGACGGTGGCCACGGCCGGCCGGACCAGCGGCAGGACCAGGCCGAAGATGCGGTACTCGCTGGCCCCATCGATGCGGGCCGCTTCTTTTAACTCCCGGGGAATCTGGCTCATGAATTGTTGGAGGACAAAGATGGCCAGGGGGAGACCCATCGCGGTGTAGACCAAGATTAGAGCAGTCAGGGTGTTGATCAGCCCCATCGCCACGACCAGACGCAGGATGCTGACCGTGCCCAGGCGGATGGGAATCATGATTCCCAAAGCCAGGTACAAGCCCATCAAGGTGTTGCCGGGAAACTTGTACTCGGAGAGGGCATAGGCGGCCATCGCGCCCAGGAGCAGGATCAGGAACATCGAGCCCAAGGTGATGATCAAGCTGTTAACAAAATACCACTGGAAATTGGAGCGGGCAAAGACGGTGGTGTAGCCGATGGTGCTAAAGGTATCGGGCAGGGGCGGCAAGTACGGCGCGCCAAAGAGGGCCCGGCGGCTCTTGAGCGAATTCATCAGGATGAGCACGATTGGGAACAGGGCGATCAGGGTAAAAGTCAATAGCACCAAATGCGGGCCGATCCGCTGGCTGAATTTGGAGTACCAATTTGAGACTGAATATGGCACGATAGTGGCCCTCCTTATATTTCATACACCTGAATGCGGCGCTGCCAACCGAACAAATAAATCAAGACCCCGAGTAGGATAATCAAAAACATCATGGCGGCCACCGTTGCGCCCATTGTCTGATTGCCCAGTTGCAGTTGAAAGCCGAAGAAGGTGCGATGAAAGAACGTGCCCAGAATATCGGTCGAGAAGTTGGGGCCGGCCAAAGCGCCTTGGGTGGTGTAAATCAAGTCGAAGGCATTGAAGTTACCGACGTAGGTCAAAATGGTGACGATCCCGACCGTGGGTAGGATCAGCGGGAACTTGATCCGCCAAAAGATAGTCCATGGCGTCGCCCCATCGACGTAAGCGGCTTCGATCAGCTCATCCGGGATGCTCAACAGCGCGGCGTAGAAAAGCATCATCGGAATGCCGATAAATTGCCAGACCGAGATCAAGGCGAGGGTGATCAAGGCCGAACTCTCCAGACCCAACCATGGTTTAAAGAGCGCCCCTAAGCCGACCGCGTTCAAGATTCCCTCCGAAATACCCCACAACGGACTCAAAATGAGTTGCCAGACAAAGCCGACGATCACAAACGAGAGCATTGTCGGCAGGAAAAGCAAGGTGCGGTAAGTGCTGCTGCCGCGTAGGCCGCGCCCGCTGAGCAGCGCCGCCAGAAGCAGCCCCACCGGGTTCTGGACCAGCATGTGGATAATGAAGAAGACGAAGTTATTTCTAAGAGCACCCCAAAACCGCTCTGACCAGAGTTCGTTGGTGAGGAGGGTGACATAGTTTTGCAGGCCAACAAAGGTTTCACCGCCTTGGCCGCCGGTAAACAAACTCAGGCGCAACGAGTCGGCCAGCGGATAAACCATAAAGAGAGTGTAGATGATGGTCGCCGGCGCCAAGAAGACGAAAATATGGGTGGGGAAAGGTTTTCGGCTACGCCGTTGACGAGCTGTAGACTGCATGGCAACGCTCCTCGCGGTAGGCTATGGTCGGCGTTAGAAAGTAAGCCAACGTCAAGAGAAAAACGTCAGTCCTGGTGGGGCGTGGGGCGTGAGCAGGCCACTTCCACGCCCCACGCCAAGAATTCAAAACTTAGAACTGCCTAGCGCGTTACTGCTGTGGCTCGTACCACTTTTCCAGGCCGGTTTGAATCTCTTGAGCAGCTTCCTCGGGGGTCAAAGCGCCGTTGATCACCTGAGCGCTGACCCGCCAAAGTTCATTCTCCAGGTTGGGCTCACCGCGCGAGAGAATTTGGTAAGAGTTACGGATGGTCGACTCGCATTCGTTGCGCCAATCGACAAACTCTTGCGCCACCGGATCGCTAATCTCAACCGAGTGGTTAGAGAGCGAGAAGAAACCAGGGAGCGAGTTGCTATAAAGTTCGGCAAATTCGGGAGTAGTCAGCCATTCCAGGAATATCTTGGCTTCTTCGGGATGCTCCGTGCCGGCGTTCATGCCAAGGGCAATATCGGTGTGGTCGCTGATGTAGCAGGTGTCGGCGCCTTCGGGCAGCGGCGGCGGAAAAGCACCCAGTTCAAACTCAGCCTGGTCGTTGAAAAGAGCGATATCCCAGGAGCCGGCCGGATAAATGGCCGCCCGACCCAGCGAGAACAGGTTTTGCGAGTCGGGGTAGCTTTGGGCCTCAAAGCCGCTGCTTAAATAGGGACTCCACTTGGCCAGGGATTCCCAGACGGCGACATACTGCGGATCGGTGAACTTCTCGGTCCCTTCGATGAGACCCTGGCGACCGGTTTCACCTTGCCAGTAGTTGGGCCCAATGTTCTGGAAGCCCATCGTGGCCGCTTCCCACTGATCGGCCGTACCGATGTCGAGCGGGGTATAGTTGCCGTCCGCCTTAATCGTTTCCAGCAGTTCCAAAAACTCGGCTTCGGTGGTTGGTTCTTCCAGTCCTAATTCGTTGAAAACTTCAGTGTTGTAGATAAAGCCGTGAATGACCGAAGCCATCGGCACGCAGAAAACATCCGAACCATCGTCGGTGATCCAGGCGCTCTTGGCCACGTCACTGAAGTTTTCCAGACCGGGCAGGTCGTTCAACGAGGCCAAGTAGCCGGCATCAAACAGCGCCAGTGAAGCGTCGAAGGGGCGGCAGGTGATCAGGTCGCCGGCGGTGCCGCCTTCCAACTTCGCATTGAGGGCAGCGTTGTAGTCGGCGGGGGCGGTGGGCGCAAAAACGATTTGGATGTTAGGGTATTGAGCATTAAAGGCCGGGATGATGACATCCTGCCAGATGGTCAAGTCATCATTGCGCCAGCTCTCGATGGTCAACGTCACCTGTTCGCTTGAGGCGGCCGGCTCTTCAGCGGCCGGCTCTTGAGCGGCTTCTTCAGCCGCCGGTTCTTCAGCGGCTTCTTGAGCCGCCGGTTCTTCAGCTTCCGCCGGTTGAGCCTCTTCTTGTGGCGCCGGGGCGGGCGCTTCTTGGGCCGGGGTCGGCGGCTCGCTGGGGGCGCAGCTCGCCAGGAACATGGCTAAAGCTACAGCCAGGATTAGGTACAGTTTCTTAGACATGAGAATCTTCCTCCTTATTGCAATTAACCGATAGTTTGCTGCGGTGAATTAGTTCCGCTAAGACATGATTTAATTTTTGGACCTGCTGTCATCACCTCCTTACTAGTTTTGAAATCATGATTGCTGTTCGACAAGATCGGACTGTGGCCGGCTTAAGGCCTGAGCCGCTAGGGCAACCGCGCCCCAGGCGCCCATATTGCGTTCGGGATCGGCCAGGCGTAAGATCTCAAAATCTAACACTTCTTGAGCCAGCGTGGACTTTTGGCGCTGATGAGCCCACTCTCGCAGAATTGGTTGGAGAAAAGCTTGACCCGCTCGCGCCACCCCGCCGCCCAGGACAATCTGTTCGATATCAAACGACATCACCAACCCCTGCAAGGCTCGCCCCAGGTATCGGCCAACCCGGTGGGTCACGCTTAAGGCGGCCGGGTCACCGTGCTGAGCGGCCTGATAAACCGTTTGGGCGGTAATAACCGGCTCCCGATTCAAGAGGCTGTTGGCTTTGCTGCGAGCCGCCTGTTGGCCTAATTCGGCAATAGCCGGTCCGGCGACCAGCGTCTCTAAGCAGCCTTGAGCCCCGCATTTGCAGCGTGGGCCATCCGGTTCAACAATAATATGGCCGATTTCGCCGGCCAGCTCGTGGACGCCCCGATAAAGTTGGCCATTCAGAATGATGCCAGCCGCGATGCCCGTGCCCAGACCGACGTAGATCAAGTTATCGACGCCGGCCTCGTTATCGAAGCGATAAACGCCCCAGGCTGCGCTCCGCACGTCATTTTCCAGGAAACAAGGCAGGCCTAATTTTTCTGACAGAAGCCGAATAAGAGGGAAGTCTTTGAAGTTCAAGTTCACGGCCAGATTAACTACGCCCTTGGACCGATCCAGCCGACCCGGGACGCCTAACCCGACCGCCGCTACAGCCTCAAGTCCGACTCCGGCCAGAGCCAAAGTTTGCTGAATAGCTTGGTAAATGCCGGCTAAGGTCCCCTCAGGACTGGTCAAATCGGTGGGAACAGTCAGGTGGCTGTAAGGAACAAACTGCCGATCGACCAGCAGGGTAGTGACGGTCGTGCCCCCGAGATCAACGCCAACCAGCCATTGTTGATTTGGAGCGGGTGATATGGAACTCATCTGCGTCGAGCCTTACCTCAATGTAACCGGCAGGATGTTAGTTTGAATGAATCGGGACGTGTTCGAGGGTTGATAAGTAAGTAAAATAAACTTACTAAGCGTAGTATATAGAAATTTTCTGCCGTTGTCAACCCCCAAGCAATCTCCAATTTGTTAACCCGCCTTTCATTAAACCACTTCCAATTGATGGGTCAGCAGCAAAGCGACTGCGCCCAGCACCACGCTATCCTGCCCCAGCTTGCTTAAGCGAATGCGCGTCTGCTCGGCGATGGGAGTAAATATCCGCTGGGCCACTTCCGCTCGTACCGGCTCGAGCAAAGCTTCGCCAAATCTAGCCAGACTACCCGTAATCCGGACATCTTGGACATTGAGCACGCCCACAATATTGGCCACCGCAATGCCCAGATAATGGCCCATCTCCGTAATTAGGGGCTTTACCGTTTCATCGCCGGCCTCAAAAGCGGCCAGTACGTTGTCGGTGGTCAGGGCCTCCGGGTTGGCGACAAAGCGGTGCAGGCTTGACCGGGGGTCACGCTGAGCCAGGGTTTTAGCTCGACTCACCAGGGTCCGGCTGCTGACCACGGTCTCCAGACAGCCATAGTGACCGCACAAGCACAACTCGCCATTTTCTACCACGCGCACGTGCCCAATTTCGCTGGCGCCGGCATTAACGCCTTCGTACAGTTGACCGTTCAAAACGAGACCGGCGCTGGCCCCGCGGCCCACCTTGACCACGACTAGGTTGGGTGGACCCGGATGATCCCCAAAGGTGTACTCCGCTAAGGCCGCGGCCTGGGCGTCGTTGACAATATAAACCGGCAAATTCCAGCGCGACTGAACGAGATCGCGGAGAGGCAAGTTGGTCCAGCCCAGGTTAACAGCGTGCCGGACTACACCTTGTTGGACATCGATTAAACCGGGCGTACCCAGGCCAATGCCAAGAACCGGGCTTGTAGCCTGGGCTAGTAGTTGCTCAATAAGCGCGAAGACACGGTCCAAGGTCTGCTGCCCGATTGAGTCAGCCAGTGGTAGGGTCAAGCGGTGTAACACTTGCCCGCGTAAGTCGCACACAACGCCTTGCAGATCTCGGTTGGCCAGGTCCACCGCCAGCAGATGCCGCGAGTTGTCGACCACCCGTACCAGGATGGGCGGTTTACCTCCTTCTGAAGGGCCAAGACCGGTCTCCTCTACCAGGCCCTCCTCAATTAACTCGGCCACTGCGCTGGAGACGGTAGGGCGGGTTAAGCCGGTAGCGCGAGCAATGTCAGCGCGACTGAGTTCGACGCGTTCATAAATTGTTTTTAAGGTGAGCCGTTTATTGTGATTTTTGGTCTGGTGGCGTGTCGCTTTTTGAAGAGGAGAGACCATCGCTAGCCTACTTTCGTTAGTTACTTTAACTTACCAAGTGGACTCGAGAGTGTAATCCAGCCAGACTTGACTGTCAATCTTGCCAGGCAACGCGTGGAATAAATCTGTTCTCCCTTGTCTTGTGAAGCGGCCTGTAGTATCATGATTTTGACCGGCTTCCTACAACGATCCGGCAGTCCAACCAAAGCTCAATAAAAAATGAGGAGAATTCTACCCGCTATGGCAATCTGGAAAAAACTTGTTCTCACTACTGGTGCATTGGCAACGTGTGGCATAACCGGCTACCTCGGTGCTCGTCTGGCGATCAATCGTTTAAGCCCAACCCCGCTAAGCCTGGGGGTCACGGATGGTCGTCTGGCTCCATGTCCGGACGCTCCTAACTGCGTTTCTACCCAAGCCACCGACTCTGAACATCGAATTGAACCAATCTCCTACACCGGCACTATGGAAGAAACTCGGCTGCGGCTGTTGCAGATCATCGACGCGATGCCCAACATGCAGCTTGCGACGGTGTCCGGTCCCTACCTCCACGCCGAGTCACGCTCGCGGTTTTGGGGCTTTATCGACGATACCGAATTCTATATCGATGATGAGGCCAAAGTAATCCACCTCCGCGCCGCGTCCCGTTTAGGGCGAGAGGATTTTAGCGTCAACCGCAATCGAACCATAGAAATCCGCGATCGCTTCCTGGCGCTGAGTCTGCATGATCGGTTTGTAAAAAATAGAACCCCGAGCTAACTCAGGGTTCTGCTAATGACCGGGTTAAACTGCTGAACGAGTTGTGGGTTAAGCTCCATTAGGGCTGTAAGCAACCACCCACTCGCCGGTGCGGCTCAACGAAACGGTGTCAGGACCAAGGTTGTCGGGCAGCTTCCGGGCGAGCAAGACCGCTTGTTCAAAGGCATCATTGTTTTCCAGCCCCAGCGCTTTGAGGATAGGATTATGGATTTTAATTTCGTGCTGCTCCGGCTTGATATAGAAATCGGCCCGCAGCATCGACCTCAAAAACTTGCGCCGGTTGGGGATAGCGTGAAACGAAGGCATCTTGAAGCCTTCAAAGACTTTAGTTAACACGTCAAACGTCATAGAGGGAAAGTAGCGAAGGTGGGCCTGGACTATCTTAAGGAAGACGCCATGGTGGGCGACCTCGTCACTGCCGACGACCTTAAAAGCCTCCGACGCGCCGACTTCGTAACCGCGCTGCTTTTCCTCCGGGGTGACCTGTTCCGGCAGGCCGTACTCCTGCCGAATCCGCAGGCGAACTTCCTGATAGTTATAAAAGGTGGCCCGCTCTTGCACCATCGCATAGGCGCTGACCCCTAACGGGGTGTCCATGCCGGGATGATCCTTTAGCGTCCAGTGATAGTCACGGACTTTGTTGAGATAAGTTTCCAATTCCTCATCGGTGCGCTGGCCTGAGTGCTTCAGCACGATTTCCCAGGCTTGTCCGTGTTTGGCTTCCTCGGCGCCCCACTGCAACTGCATATTGCGCCGGCTGCGGTGGTCGCGCAGCATCTCTAAACTCTCTTCAACATAATCACCGACGTATTCCTCAACCCCCAGGAATCCTTCGATAATATCAACCGTCTCTTCGCTCAGACACTGGCCGTATTCCTGCATCTCCTTGATCGGAAAGTTACGCCAGGGCAGCCAACCCCGGAACTTGATCGCTTTTTCAAAATACTCCATATAAACCTGGAGCAGGTCTCGCTCCAAAGCCCGCTGCTTAGCTTCACGAGTCCACGGACCCTTTACTACTTCGGGTAAGTGATACTCAATCGGTAACTCGTTGTCATAATAAGGCATTCGTTTGCACCTTTGTGTGGGTAAACTTTGACTATTGACTTGCCGAGAGGATGGAAATTAAACTTTGAGTAGGGCTGACTAAAGCTTGTTAAAGCCGTACCGTCATCATACCAAGTCAGACCGGTCTGACAAAATTTAAACTCTTCTGTAAAGCTGATAGGCCACGTTTTAAGCGGACAGGGGCCGAATTTTAGGCAAAATGGCGGCTTGTTGGTAAATTTTGGGAGTCGGCCGGGGTCAGAGCGTTGCCGTTAGATAGTGCCACCCGGTCGCCTGTTCGTAAGCATAGGCCACGCGCAGGATAGCGCTTTCGCCTAGAGCCGGCCCGATAATCTGTAAACCGACCGGCATGCCGCCCGCCTGACCGCAGGGCACCGAGATGCCGCACACGCCGGCCAGGTTCAGCGAGACGGTCAGCACATCAGTCAGGTACATTTGCAGCGGGTCATCCACTTTGGCGTTGATCTCAAAGGCCACCATCGGCGCCACCGCCGAAACCATTACCTCGACCTGCTCGAAGGCCGCTTCAAAATCACGGCGGAGCAGGGTCCGCACTTTTTGGGCTTGCAGATAGTAAGCGTCATAATAACCCGCCGAGAGGGCATAGGTTCCCAACATAATCCGGCGTTTGACCTCCGGGCCAAAGCCGGCCTCGCGGGTTTGGCGGAACGTGTTCCACATATCGCCCCCGTCTTGGCGCAAGCCAAAGCGCACGCCATCGTAGCGGGCCAGGTTGGCCGAGGCTTCGGCCGTGGCGATCAGATAATAAGCCGGGATGCCGTATTGAGTGTTTGGTAAGGATACCTCCACGATTTCCGCGCCCAACCGAGCAATCTGCTCGATCGCGGTCCGGATGCTTTGCTCCACGTCCGGCTCCATGCCTTCGGTGAAATACTCTTTGGGGATACCGACTCTGACGCCCTTGAGATCATCGCCGCGTTTCATCTCATCAACATAGTTGGGCACCGGCGCTTGGAGCGAGGTCGAGTCCAGAGGATCGTGGCCGGCGATGCAGTTAAGCAGAATGGCGGCGTCTTCCACGTCCTTGGTAATCGGCCCCATCTGATCGAGCGACGAGCCAAAGGCAATTAAGCCGTAGCGGCTGACCCGGCCGTAGGTCGGTTTTAGGCCCACCACCCCGCAGAACGAGGCCGGCAGGCGGACGCTGCCCCCGGTATCCGTGCCCAGCGAGCCCAAGGCTTCGCTCGCCGCCACGGCAGCGGCGCTGCCGCCGCTGCTGCCACCCGGCACCCGCGCCAGATTTCGGGGGTTGCGGGTTGGGTGATAAGCCGAGTACTCGGTGGAACTGCCCATGGCGAATTCGTCGCAGTTGGTTTTGCCGACAAAAACCGCGCCGGCCTGCCGCAGCTTGTCGATGGCCGTCGCATCGAAGGGGGGGATAAAGCCTTCCAAGATTTTGGAGCCGGCGGTGCTCTGCACACCTTGGGTGATGATGGCGTCCTTAATGGCCAGCGGGATGCCCAGCAGCGGTCGATCCTCGCCGGTGGCCCGCCGCTCATCGGCGAAGGCGGCCATCTGCAGGGCCAGGTCCGGCTGCACACTGATGTAGGCGCCGACCTGCGCTTCCACCTGGTTGATGCGGGCCAGCACGCTTTCCGTCAGATCCACCGAGCTGATCTCGCCGTGGCGCAGTTTGACTTGAGCTTCGTGAATGGTCAGGCTGTAGAGTTCCAAAATTCCTCCGGATTTATCAGCGGCCGAACGGGCCGGGAGTCAGGGTTAATCGAGCACCGGCCGTACCTTAAAGTAGCCATCGTCCGCCGCCGGCGCATTGGCTAGCGCCTCGGTCGTCGGCAGCGAGGGCCGGACAAGATCCGGGCGCATAACGTTATTGAGCGGCAGGGCGCTGGCGCTGGGCGGGATCCCCTCCGTATCAACCTGCTGCAACAGCTCGGCATACTCCAGGATGCTGGACAACTGCTCTTGAAACGTCGTCTTCTCCGCCTCGGACAGCGTCAGTTTGGCCAGTTCGGCGATATACTCCACCTCTGCGCGGCTAAGTTTGGTCATGGGTTTATCCTTAGGTCTAGCTTTAACGTTGGAGATGCATGATAGAGAGGTAAGGCAGTTTGTCAAGCGGTTTGGGGTGGAAGGGGGAAGGATGGAAGCGTGGAAGAATGGAAGGAGAATTACAAGCTGCAGGGTTGGAGGACTGGAGGGGTGGTTGGAAAGTACAATCCTCCAATCCTCCAGAGGCTCAAGTGAGCTTTCTAATCCGCTCTACGCACCTTCAGCCGCAGCCCATCCATCGCCGTCACTTCAACTCGCTCCCCGGCGGCGATAGGCAGGCCGTCCATACTGGTGGCTTCCCATCGTTCGCCCCAGACCAGGACGCTGCCGGTTGGTTCTAGGGCAATCTTAACCGTGCCTTTAGCGCCAATCATCCCTTCCTGGCCGGTGGTGGGCTGAAGCTTTCTCGATTGGACCACTTTGGTCAGACCAAAAACCACAAAAGCTCCAATCACCAACGGGATACCGAGAATGGACGACAGCGGCAACTCGTAGGCGAATTCGCTGTTGTTGAAGAGCAGTAGCCCGCCCAGGATAAAGGCGGCGATCCCGCCGGCGGTCAGCGCGCCGTGCGTAGGGGTAAATAACTCGGCGCCAAAGAGGACAAAGGCCAGCAGCAATAGGGCCAACCCGGCAAAGTTGACCGGCAACTGGCCAACCGCGTACAGACCAACGAGCAGCAAGATCGCTCCCACGATCCCGCTCATATACCCACCCGGATTGATAATCTCGTACAAGATAGCCAGGCTGCCCATAGAGATCAACAATAAGGCGATGCTGGGATTGGTGAGAATACCCAAAATCCACTCCAGCGAGGTTTGTTCCAGAATGTTGACTTCAGCATCGCCCGTTTGGAGCGTTACGGCCTCACCGTTGACCTCGACCGTAAAGCCGTCAAGCTGATCGACCAGATCCTCGACATCCTTGGCCACAAAGTCGATAATGCCCAACTCCAGGGCCTCTTGAGCGGTGGCGGCTTCGGCTTCGGTGATGGCTCGCTCCACCCACTCGGCCGCTTTGTCGCCGCGCCGCTGGGCCAGGTTGCGCATATCGGCCAGGAGCACATTTTCGATTTTGGAGCGCAAGGTATCATCGATCTCGCCGCCGTTGCCGCTGATCGGACTCGCGGCCCCGATGGTGGTGTTGGGCGCCATGGCATCGGCGTGGGCGGCCAGGGTGATAAACGTCCCGGCTGATAAAGCCCCGCCGCCGGGTGGCCAGACATAGACAACCACCGGCACCTCGGAGGCCACAATTCTCTGGATGATGCTGCGCGTCAGGTTAACCTCGCCGCCGGGCGTATCGAGCCGCAGAATTAGAGCCTCAGCGTCCCGCAGGTCGGCTTCCTCAATAGCTCGCTCGATAAAACTGAGCATCACCGGTGTCACCGGCCCCTCTACATCGGCCACGAGAATCTGTGGACCGCCCTGAGCTTTGACTCCCGGGGCGGCAAAATAAGCCCAGACCATCAGGCTGGCAATCCATAGAAGTTGAATAGCCCGCTTTTTTAAAATGGTTTACTCCTTGTGACTACATCCACCCCCGCTAGAGGTAACGGTCTTATGTAGGGGCGTAATATTTTACGCCCCTACATAAGGTTAATTTTTATCCTCGATCTCGTCCCACCAGGAACTCTCGTCTTCCCTTGTAAATAGGAGTGCAAACCTTGGTTTGCCAGCAGAGCAAGCTCTGCACTCCATTTTCATTCTCGGTGTCGTCCCAATAGGGACTGTCCGTCTCCTGTGAAAATAGCGCCGCAGGCCCGGGGGGTTTGGGGGGCGTCCCCCCAAAACTTATTTTCATTCCCGGTATTGAACCCCCGGTTCTGTCGGTCTCCCTTTGAACGGCAGGGGTATAGTCATTATACCCGCCCCACTAGGCCACGCCAAGCAACTATGTTACAATCCTTCCATCTGCTAGAGAAGGGATCTTCAACCATCGACGTCGTCGAGCAAGAACCTCGGACGGTCACCCTCCCCCAGCGTAGTCTGCCCTACCTGATTTTGGTTGGGCTTTTTGGACTCCCTATCAGTTTCTTGGTCAGTATGCTGGATCCGTTTCTCTACAGTGAAAAAATCCGGCTGCTGGCGCCCGGGACATTGCGGAATACTACTTTAGGGCTGGTCACCCTGGTGGTGCTGGTGGTCGCCCTGGTCGTGCAGCCGCTGGTGGGCCGCTGGAGCGACAGGTTCAATAGCCGCTGGGGTCGGCGCGTTCCTTTTCTGGTGGCCGGCTCGATTGGCGTGCTGCTGGCCCTGGGGGTGATTGTGGCGGCGGATAGTCTGTGGCTGCTTATGATCGGGGCGATGTTGGTCTCGGCCGCCTCGAACACCATCCAGGCCGCCTGGCAGGCCTTGATCCCCGACCGTGTCCCCCTGGCTCAGCGCGGCACGGCGGCCGGGATCAAGACGGTGCTGGAACTGGTCGGAGCCATTGCCGGCGTCGGCTTGGTGGGGTACTGGCTGGCCCGAGGCAACCTGGTGGCCACGCCATTAATAGCCAGCGGCCTGTTTCTGCTGGTCCTTCTCTTTACGATTTATCTGTGTCGGCAGTCTGTCAAAGCTCTCCCCGGTCCCGGCCCCGGCGGCGGCAACCCGCTCTCCCGCTTTCTGAGGACCCTCATCGAAGCCCCTGCCGCCTTCCGTTGGCTGCTGCTCAATCGATTCTTGTTTTGGGCCGCCGCGATCGCGATCCGAACCTTCTTGCTGAACTACTTGGAAGATGTAATTGGCTTGACCCCCGCCGAATCGCAGGCCTTGAGCAGTCGCCTGGTCATCCTGATTGGGCTGGGTGTGCTTGGCCTGGCCTTGCCGGCCGGCTTTGTGGCCGATAAGATCGGCCGGCGACCTATCTTAACTGCCGCCGGCATCATTGCCGCCACCGGCGGCGTTTTCTTCATCTCCAGCCGGGCCATCCCCATGCTGTTTATCGGCGGCGGCCTGATTGCGGCCGGAACAGCCATCTTTGCCAGTTCTAGCTGGGCGCTGGCCACCGACCTCTCTCCCCCCAGCAAAGGCGCCCTTTTTCCGGCTCTGGCCAACATCGCCACAATTTTGGGCAGCATGGCCGGTCGTTTGGGCGGGCCGATCATCGACGGCCTGAACTGGCTGTTCGGCACCGTCGCCCTGGGCTATTGGGTTATTTTTGCCGGAATGATCCTGCTATTTTTAGGCAGCAGTGCTGTATCGTTGAAAATTGAAGAAACAAAGGAGTAAGAGGAAAAAGGATGAGTCTGGTTAACCAATCCGGTTCGATAGCAGACCTGCTTCAGGCCGTGCGCGATTTTCGTGACGCGCGAGACTGGCGCCAATTTCATTCGCCTAAGAACCTGAGCATGTCGATCGCCATTGAGGCAGCCGAATTGATGGAACACTTCCAGTGGCTCACGGTCGAAGAGGCCGAAGCGCTGGTACAGGCGAACCCCTCGAAAGAGGCCATTGCCGAGGAGTTGGCGGACGTGCTGATCTACTGCTTCAGCCTGGCCGATGTCTTGGGGGTCAACATTGCTGAAATCATGCTCGACAAGTTGGCCAAGAGCGCGCTCAAGTATCCAATGGACACATATCGAGGCAAATTTTGAGGTCGCTAACCTTAAAGTCACATTGAAAAAAGCCTGGAACTTGTGGTAGTATGGACCAGTACATGTCGCGCAGCACGGTGTTGCCGGCAAAGATGGACCTTTATAGATGCACATAAAATTTTGGGGTACTCGGGGCTCAATTCCCACTCCACTTACACCACAAGAGGTTGAGTACAAGGTCCGAAAAGCGTTAGAAGGCGCCGCCGGCCTGGCCCTCAATGACCCGGCCGTGCTGGAGCGCTATCTCGAGCGTCTCCCCTTCCTCACCAAGTACTCGATCGGCGGTAATACGCCCTGCCTCGAAGTTCGTTCCGGCGATCAACTATTGATCATCGATGCCGGTTCCGGGCTGCGGTTGCTAGGAGACGATCTGTTAGCTCGCGGCTTTCACCACAGCCACGCTGATTTTCTGGTTACCCATACCCACTGGGATCATATCCAAGGCTTTCCCTTTTTTCGCCCGGTGTTTATGCCCGGTAATCATTTCACCTTCTACAGCCCCTTCTCGGATCTAGCCGACCGGCTGAATCGCCAACAGTCCGCCGATTTCTTTCCCGTGCCGGTTTCATACATGAGCGCCGAGATTAAATTTAAGCAGATCGCGCCGGAACAATGGCACCAGATCGGCCGTTTTCGCGTTTACCCGATGCAACTTTCCCATCCAGGGGCGGCTTACGGCTACCGCATCGAAGACGGCGAGTCGATTCTGGTCTGCGCCTCGGACTCCGAATATAAGCGGGCCGATCCCATCAGCACCGAAAGGTATGTCGATTTCTTTCGCCAGGCCGATCTGCTCATCTTTGATGCGCAGTATAATCTGTCCGAAGCACTCGATAAACTCGATTGGGGTCACAGCACCCCGATGATGGGCGCCGAATTGGCCTACCGGGCCCAGGCTAAGCGGCTGGCCCTCTTTCACCACGATCCGGCCAGCAGTGATGAGAAGATCTGGGCCGGCAAGGAGCAAGCCGAGGCTTATCTGGCTCGGCGGGCTAAAAGTATGGACTGCGAAGTTATTGTGGCTTATGATGGTTTGAGTTTAGAGATTTGACCTATGCTCTCGACGGTGACCACCCCCGAAGAAAACATGACCCTCGAGCGGCTCAAGAGCCTATACGAGTTTATCAGCCGCATGAATTCGGTCCAAGCCCTGCCGGAACTGCTCGCTTTTGTGATCGACCGGGCTTTGAGCCTGACCGGCGGCCAGCGCGGCGTCTTGCTGCTGACCGGCGTCGATGAGCCGGACCAACCCCACGAGGTTGCGGTGGTCCGCGGCGATAAGCTGGAGCAGGCTGATCTGGAACGCCTGCGACGCTTTGTCAGCACCACCGTCATTCAGGACGTGATCGACCGGGCCGAACCCCGGCTGGTGACCGACTTGCGGGCCGATGCCCGCTATGAAATGGTGGCCAGCTACGACACCATCAACCTCAAGCGGATCCGCTCGGTGTTGGCCGTGCCGCTTAAAGCCGAATCCCGGCTGGTGGGGCTAATCTATATCGATCACCCCAACCGGGCGATCTTCGATCCGGCCGATCTGGAGTTTATCAGCGCTTTTGCCGGCCAGGCCGCTCTGGCCATCGATCGGGCCCGCGAGCACCAGCGCCAGCTTGAGCGCTTGCAGCAGCTCAATGAACTCAGCCGCAGCGTGGTCCAGGCCCTTGACCTCAACGAGGTGTTGACCCGTATTGTGACCGAAGTGACCAAGATGCTCACGGTCGAAGCCAGCTCGGTGCTGCTGCTGGATGACCAAAAGCAAGAGCTGTACTTTGCCACTTCTGTCTCGCGCGGGCGGCGGCTGGAAATTCCTATCCGCCTCAAGATGGGGCAGGGACTGGCCGGCTGGGTGGCGAGTCATGGCCAGCCCTTGTGCGTCAACGACGTGAGCCAGGACAAGCGTTGGTTGAGCGAAGAAGTTGAAGCCGGCTTTGAAAGCCGCTCAATTTTGAGCGTGCCGTTGCAACTGGACCGGCGGGTGGTGGGTGTGTTACAGGCTGTCAATAAAAATTCGGCTTATGGCTTTGACGAGAGTGACATTACTCTGTTAGCTGCCTTTGCCGCTTACGCGACCATTGCTATTGAGAATGCCAAGCTGTTTCAAGAGGCCAGCCGGGCCCGCCAACTGCGCGCCATTAACGAAGTCGCCATTAAGCTCAGCAGTACCTTGGATCTCAACACCGCCATCGATGAGGGGTTGACCCAGACGCTGCAGGTGCTGAAAGCTGACGGCGGCTTGGTCTGTCTCTTCGAGGCCGCCGATCAGGCTGATCTGTTGACCGTTCAACTCAGCGGCAACCTCCCGCCGTCCGAGGCGCCCCAACAGGTGAAGGCCTTGGCCGCTTTGACGGCCTGGTTCCTTATTCAAGAACTGGACCATACCTTGGGCGACGAGGTTGTCTTTATTGATCCCGGCTCCACCGCTTCCGCCGAAGCTCGGGCTTTGGCTAAGACCGGGATCAAGGCGTTGATTTTGGCCCCTATCCTCATTGACGAGACAGTCCGAGGAGCGATAGCCATCATCAGCCTGACGCCACACCGTTACCCCGTGGAGGACACCAGCCTGCTCAGCAGCATTGCCCGGATTATCGGTCTGGCCGCCCAAAACGCGATTCACCATATGCACCGTCAGGCCCAAACCCGGCACCTGGCCTACCTTAACGCCATCGGTAGCGCCCTAACCCGCAGTCTCAACGTCGATCACGTGCTGGAAGTCATCATCGAAGGAGTCAACACCTTGCTCCAGACCGAATTGACCTCCGTATTCCTGATCGACCTGGCCACAAATGAACTTGTTTTGCGGTACAGCACCAAAAATGATGCCGCCATTCGACTGGAGTACCCCTGGCAGGGCGTCGCCGGTTGGGTCGCCCGGCACGATGAGCCGGCTCTGGTCAACAACACCCACCAAGACTCCCGCTATCTGCGTGAAATCGCTCGAGAGACCGGCTTTGAGGTCAATTCGATTTTGTGCGTGCCGCTCAAGGTTGAAGGCCAGGTTATCGGCGTGGTCGAAGTCTTGAACAAAACCGGTGGCCAACCGTTTACGCCTTACCACCAATCGCTGCTGGTGGAACTAACCAAGTGGGCGGCCATTGCTCTGCACAACGCCCGCTTGTTCGATGAGCGGGTGCAGGCTTACCGGGTGCTGGAGGCTGAGCAGCAGCGCCGCATTGCCGCGGAGACCCGGGGCGCGGTCGCCGCGATTATTCTCGATATGGCCCACAAGATGAACAACGTCGTCGGCGCGATCCGGGTTTGGGCCTCATCGCTGGAGCATACGACCGGACAAACGCCCCAGGCCCCGGTCGCCCGCTTCGAACGGGTGGTGAGCCAGATCCGGCAAAACGCCGAAGAGGCCATCAAGCTGATGAGCACGATGACCGGCCCGCTCCAGCAGGTTGAGCTGAAGCCGGTTGAGGCCCAGCGTTGCCTCGATGCTGCCGCTCGAAGCTGCTGGTGGCCGGACAATATTAAGCTAACCAAACACTATGCCTCGGATTTACCGCCGGTCACGGCCAATGACGAGCGGCTGGAAGCAGTCTTCTATAATCTGCTGGCGAACGCCGTCCAGGCGTTAACCGGCGCCGGTGGGGCCATCCGGTTGAGCACCGGCTTAACCCCGGACGGCTGGGTCCAAATTCAGATTGTCGATGATGGCCCCGGCCTGCCGCCCGACCTGCTGCCCCATGTCTTCAACCCTGGTGTCTCCGGTCGAGACGGGGGGCTGGGGATCGGCCTGTGGTTGGTGGAGACCTTTGTCCAGCAATTCGGCGGGCAGGTGAGCGTTGAAAGCCAACCGGGCCGGGGCGCAACATTTACCGTGATCCTGCGTCCTTGGGCTTAGAGATTTGGGTGCGACCAAAATGAGTCACAAAGCGCCGCAGGCCGGGGGGCTTGGGGGGTAGTTTCCCAAATTCTCCCCTTTTTTCCAACTCGTTTTGGTCACCCCCTCAAGATTTGACGGTTGGCGGCTAACCGGCAAAATAACGGAGTGAGAAGCATGATGCATCAACCCAACATTCTCGTCGTCGAAGATCGGGCCGATTGGCAGGACATTTTGGGGATGACTCTGCGGCAGCACGGCTACGTCCCCCACTCAGCCTTTACTTACCAAGAGGCGGTTGTTGCCCTGGATCAGTACCAGTTTAGCCTGGCCGTGATCGATCCGGTGCTCGATATGGCTAACCGCTTCAATCGAGACGGGTTAAGTATTGTCCAGAAGCTGCGCGACACCCAACCCGATATCGCTGTCATTATCCTGACCGGATCGTTGACTCATGATATGGAGGTTAGCCTGCAACACCTTTATCCCAAGGCCCCGATTCTGTTCAAAGAGAGTTGGGAGCCGGTTGAGTTTGGGACCCTGGTCGACACCCTCATCGGCCAGCGCTTGACCGCTCAACCGCTGCTTCAACCGGGCGACGCCGGCTCGATTAACCTTTGCGGGACGCCTCTCTTACCGCCACCAGTGGACCAGGCCGTTGGCCGGCCTCGTATTTTGCTGGTCGAAAATCGGCAGGACTGGCAGGAGATAGTCACGGCCGTGCTGGCGGAGCAGGGGTATTTCTGGCGCGTGGCCTCAACCGCCCCGGAAGCGGTCGCTCAGCTCGAGTCCCAGAGCTTCCACCTGGTCATTCTCGATCTCAAGCTCCAGCCCACCGAACTGCCCTTGCGCTCAAATGAAGGCTGGCTGCTGCTTGATTACCTGATCGACAAGCACCCCAAAACCAAAATCGTGATCCTCAGCGGCAAGGCCGGTCCTAAAGACGTGGCCGATCTACTGACCCAGTATTCGATCATCGGCTACATTGAGAAACAGACCTTCAATCCGCAAGCCATCCTCGACGCGGTGGCTCAAGCCGCGCGTTCACCCGATTTGCGCATCCAGACCTTTGGCCAGTTTCAGATCTGGCGTGATGGTCAAGCGATTGGGATCTGGGACAACCCCCGCGCCGAAACTTTGGTCAAACTCCTGTTAGTGCGACGGGCTCATGGCGGGCAGGCTGTGGCCGCGGCTGAGTTGATGGACCGTCTTTGGGCCAGCGAGGAGCCGGTGGAGCTGCTGCCGCTGATCAGCAGCGCCCGTCTCACCCTTGAGCCGGAGATCGATCCGCGCGACTCTAACTTTATCCTGCGCGAGGCCAATGGTTATACCTTTGAGTTAGGCGAGACCGTAAGCTGGGATCTGGTCGAGTTTCGACGCGCCATTGCTCAAGGGCAGCAGCATCTCGCCTGCGGGGCTTGGGCTGATGCCATCCAGTTGCTAGAGCAAGGGCGGGCGCTCTATAAAGGCGACTTTTTGGTGGATGAGCA
>CALMIS010000234.1 GCA_937864185.1 uncultured Chloroflexota bacterium | reverse complement strand
ATCGGGAGTACGCTGCCAGCCAGCCCTTTGTCTACAACAGCCGCCTGGGGTCGACTTCGGCGTAACTTAGGAGATGAAAGCAGCCCAAGGTCAACGACAGACCTGACCGGACGCATCACCCCGGTGGGGGAGCGCCGGCCCGGTCTGCCTGCCATTTGACGGTCACACCGATAGATCCGAGAAGGCCATAAATTCCCCGAGGCTACTGGCAGCGCTGATGAAAAAATGTTCATTAAAATTTCATCGAGTCTTCACACCTGGGGCTTAGACTGGGATCACCATGCGTATTCTGGTCGTTGAAGACGAAAACCGAATCGCCAGCTTTTTGAAGAAAGGGCTGGAGGAAGAAAGCTACGCCGTCGATGTGGCGGTCGATGGGCCGGCGGCGCTCGATTGGGTGGCCGGGGCGCAGTATGACGCCATCCTGCTGGACGTGATGCTGCCCGGCCTAAACGGTTTTGAAGTGTGCGACATCTTGCGTAAGCGAGGCGTAACGACGCCCGTCTTGATGCTAACCGCCCGAGACGAAGTCGATGACCGGGTTCGGGGCCTGGACGCCGGCGCGGATGACTACCTGCCCAAACCATTTGCCTTCAAAGAGCTACTGGCTCGCCTCCGGGCCTTGACTCGCCGGACAGCCAGCGCGCCGGCGGCGGGAGTGATTCTGGAGCTGGCCGATTTACAGCTCGATACGGTCACCCACCGGGCCAAGCGAGGCGCTCGCGAGATCGAGTTGACGCCCAAAGAGTACAGCCTACTGGAGTTCTTTCTTCGCCACCCGCGCCGCCCCCTGAGCCGGACGATGATCCGCGAAAGCATCTGGGGCTATGATTATTTCGGCGCCTCTAACGTGGTTGATGTCTATGTCCGCCACCTCCGCCACAAGTTGGAGGCCAACGGCGAACCCCCGCTCATCCATACCGTGCGCGGGGTGGGCTACCAACTTAGTGACGTCGTATGAATATCCGGCTGCGCCTGACGCTCTGGTACACGGCCATTCTTTTCGTTATCCTGGTCCTATTCAGCTTTATTGTCTACGCCGGACTGAGCCGCAGCCTGCTGATCACCATCGATGACCACTTGCAGCGCGAGGCAGCCCAGATCATCGGCGAGATCAGGTTCGAGTCCGGTGAACATCGGTCTCGTGAGCATAGTGAGCACGGAGAGGATAGGCTGGGCTTTACTAATGAAGACGGCGCGCTCCAGGCTGAGTTAGAATATATCCCCGAGGCCGGTGTTTACTGGCGTATTTTGGATCCGCAAGGCCGGCCGCTGCTTGATCCCGGTTACTTCGATGGCGCCTCGCTGGCGCCAATCGATCCGGGCACGGGTCGGACTCAGTTCGTTTATGCCGCCCTGGCCGACCAGACGCCGATACGGCTTTACAGCGCTCCCTTTGTCCTGGAACAGCGAGGCGCGGGCATCATCCAGGTGGCCGAAAGTTACCAGGACATTCAGGCGGTGCAGCGCCAGCTCGTCGTTTTACTGGCTATCAGCGTGCCTTTAGTCAGTCTGCTGGCCAGTGTCGGTGGCTGGTTTTTGGCCAGCAGCGCCTTAAACCCCATCGACCGCATTACCCGGGCCGCGACCCAGATCAGCGCCTTGGACTTGAGCCGCCGCCTTAACCTTAGCCTGCCCAATGACGAAGTTGGCCGCCTAGCCACCACCTTTGACCAGATGTTGGCCCGGCTGGATTCGGCCTTTGAGCGCCAAAAACGTTTCATCGCCGACGCCTCGCACGAAATGCGCACCCCACTGACCATCCTCAAAGGCGAGGTCGAAGTAGCCCTTAATCGCCCCCGCACCGCCGAGGAGTATCGCGAAACGCTGGAGCAGGTCAACCAAACCACCAACCGGCTGACCGCTTTGGTTGAGGAGCTGCTGTTGCTGGCCCGGGCCGACAACCGCCAATTTCCCCTCCAGGTCGAGCGTTTCGATCTGGCTGAACTCCTGGCTGACGAAATCGACTACCTCACGCCCCGGGCCACGGATAAAGCGATTACCCTCAACCTGACGGTGCCCGACCAACTTTATTTGGAGGCTGATCCGGATAAGCTGGCCCGGCTCTTTATCAACCTGGTTGACAATGCCATCAAATATTCCGAAGCGGGTGACACGGTTAGCGTTACCGCAGCTGCTTTCCAGGACGGCATCCAGGTTGAGATCAGCGACACCGGCCCCGGCATTTCCCCCGAGCACCTGCCCCACCTCTTTGATCGCTTCTATCGGGTCGATAAAGCTCGCGCCCGGCAGCTCACCGATACCAACGGTCAAAGCGGCGCCGGGCTGGGTTTATCGATTGCCCAGTGGCTGGCCGAAGTCCACGGCGGCCGGATCGAGGTCACCAGCCGGCTTGGCCAGGGCACGACCTTTACGGTGCGGCTGCCTCTCGCCCCACCTCTCCCCCCATGATGAAAATTTTGTCATTTTAGGTTCACTCCTTTTTCACGGCCGCCGGCTAGAATAAACTTGAGATGAAATCCACTGCCATTACCTTACTCGCGGTCAGCCTGGCCTTGATTGCCCTGGGCTTTGGCTTATTCCACAACCTGACCGGTCACCAGCCGGGCTCGCCGGTTATCGTCATCCCACTCGATCCAACCAGTGTGCAGTTGCAGAGCGAACTGGTCAACCAACAGGCCACGGCTGAGGCGGAGCTTCAGCGCCTGGAGCTGAGCCTGTCGGAGCAGCAAACCGAACTGCACACGCGCAAAGCCGAACTCGAAAACGAGGTAAAGGCAGCCCGGCAGCAGTTAGGTCAATTACGGGCCACGCAGCAGGCCCTGGCTACGCGCCTGACCGATCTTGAAAGGGTTCAAGCCGGCCAATCGATCACGACTACTACCGAACTTGAAGCGGCCCGCAGCAGTTATCTACCCCGCCGCGAGCAACTCCAAGCCCAACTCCAGGCTTTACAGATCGAGTTGGCCACCGTGGAAGCGCAGCTAGCGCCCTAAATTTGCCAATGACGATTAAAACGCAGGTCACTTTATGGGTTAGCTTGATTGGGCTAGTCTTAACCTTGCTCAGCCTGAGCGGCGGGGTGATGGCCGGTTGGCCGGCCCGGCCTAAGGGCATTGACATCGCCGCCACGGCTCAGGCGCTCCAGGCCGACCGCCGCCAGGCGGAACTGCGCGCCACCTTGCAGGCCGAGTCTAACCTCAATCAGGTCGAGCAGGCTAAGCGCCGGCAAGCTTTGGCCGAGTTGAGCCGTGATACCCAGACCCAGTTAGCCCCGTTGGAGCGTGAACTGCTTGGTTTGCAAAATCAAATCGACCGGCTCACGGCCGACATCGAACGCAGCCAGGCCGCTATCGCCCAGCTCGAAGCTTCGTTGCAGCTTAAGGTCGATAATCACGCCAGCACCCTGGCCAATTTTGAGGCTGACCTGGCCCAGCTTGAGGTCGAAATCGCGGCGGTCCAGACCCAACTTCAGACCGCCTACCAGGCTCTCGAGGCGCGGGGCTCCGGGGAGTCACGCCTCTCGCCCGCCGAGCCGGCCGGCGATAAGGCCAACGATTCCTCCGATCACGCTAATAATCAGGATGAGGGTGACTCGGATCGTCATGACGAAAACGATAATGATGGCGCCGACAAGGACGGTGATCATCATGAGGATAATGATAACGAAGCGCAAGAGAGTGACGATTGATCCGCAAGTCCTCAAAGTTCTCTGCAACTTACTGAGCTGCTGCCGGAAGATCATTTGCTCCGGTCAGAGGCCAGATTAAAAAATCCTCATTAGCGGTTCACTCCGTTTTCACACCCCCGGTTTATCCTAACTTCTAAATAACGTAATACTCAAGTAGGAGGTTAATCTATGAAATATGTGGGAGTAATTCTGGCCAGTTTGGTCACCGCTTTGATTTTGACCGCTATCGGCATCTTCAGCTTTCTGCCGGCGGACGAACCGCCACCGGCAGAGGCTGCCGCGGCAACCTCTGCCGGGGCAGAACCGGCCGTTTCGCTGCCGATCCCGCCGACAATCGATACGGCGACCATTGAGACCACACTAGCCCAGCGAGACGCCGTCTATCAGGGCCAGCTCGGCGACCTTGAACAAAATCTGCAAGAGCGCCAAACCACCTACCAGACTCAAATCCAGCAGGCCAGCGCCCAGGTCGCCGCTGCCCAAAGCCGGCTTGAAGAGTTGCAAGCGCTGGAAACCGAACTGGCCGCTCAGGTGGCTCAGTATGACGCCGCTCGCCGTGAGCGCCTGGGCACCTATCAAACCCAATTGACCCAACTTCAGGACCAGTACCAGGCCCGCTTCGCCGAATTAGAGCAAGCCTTGACTCAAACGCAAAGCCAGCTAGCCGAAGCTAATATCCAACTTGGTCGCTGAACGGAGACTGCTTATGAAACGCAATTTCGCTTTACTCATCGCCAGTGCTTTAACCACTGTCGCCGGTATTATTTTGTTTATCTTCTTCCTCTCGGCCGCTACGGAACCGGCCAGCGCCGAGGCGGTTGACGCCCCAACCGACCCGGTCGCCGAACCAACGCTGGATGCTTCAACCTGGCAACGCCAGGTTGAAGCGACGGCGCAAGCCGCCCGGCAGCAGCTTGAAGAGACGATCCAGGCCAGGGAGTCGACCTGGCAGACTCAACTTGGTGACCGGCAACAAATGCTTAACACCCTGAGTCACGACTCGCAAGCCTCGCTGGCCGAACTGCAAGCCCAACTTACGGCTTTGCAAGGCCAAATCGAACAGAAGCTGGCCAGTATTGAGGCTCTCCAGGCCAACGCCGCCGCTTTGCAGCAGACTATCCAAAATGACGACGCCACCTACCAAAATCAGCTCGCTACCCTACAGCAAAGCGAGAGCCAACTGAGAGCCCAACTTGACGCTGTGACCCAGCAGCTCAATGCGGCCTATGCCGAGCTAAGCCAGCGGCAGGGCGCAGCATCAGGGTACAGTAGTGGCAGCTACGATGATCACGAAGACCACGAGAGACACGACGATGACGATGACCACGAAGAGCACGAAAATGATGACGATCACGAAGAGCATGAAGATGACGATTAAGCCCAACCCGAAACCTAAGGTATTTCATGCGGCGCTGGGGCTGCTGGGTCTGGCCGGGTTACTGACCGGCTGCCGCGCTGAGCTGGCAACAATCGCCAACGCCCAGAGCGAGCCGCGCTCGACCCCGACCCGTACGCCACTGCCAACCTTTACCCCCAGCCCGTGGTCAGCCACCGCTACTCCCACTTCGACCTCAACCGCAACCCCGCTGCCGACCATCACCCCCTGGCCTAGCCCCACCGCCTGGCCGACCGCCACGCCCTGGAGCGCGCCGGTCGCCTGGCAGCCGGGCGACCTGGTGCTGTCCACGGTGGCCCCGCTGCCGGTGGTGCCAACCGCGGCCTCGTTGCCGGCGGTGGCCATTGAGGGCGCGGTGCCGCTCAACTACGCTCCGCCCAACGAGGTCGATGTAGCCGGCAATGTTATGCTGCGCTGGGACTACCCCGGTCTTCTGGCCGAAGATGAGTTCTTCGACATCAAAATCAAGCCCTACGGCAGCGAAAATTCCGTCTTTGTCGATTGGACTAAATCCACCGAGTACGAGCTTCGCCCCTGGAGCGGTTGGACACCCGGCGTCTACACCTGGCAAATCGGTATTATTAAAGGCTATCTTGAGGGTGAGGCCAAAAATTTCATCGCCGATACCGGCCGCGACAGCGCCAAATTCGTGATCAAGTGGCAGCCGGTGGGCGGCGGCGATGGAGGCAGTAACGGCGGCGGCGGTGGTCGATCGGGGGGATCATAAAATGATAACAGCAGCCCAAGGGGTAACAGCACCCCCAGAGACCGACACCCCAAGCCGCTGGCGCTGGTTCAACCGGACCTTCCGGGCAATGAATACCCAGGTCTATGCCCAGCTTGTGAGCGACTCCAAGCATGCCGGCAACCTCCTGACTGAAGTCGAGCGGCTATTTGCCGCTTATGAACAGCGGCTGTCGCGCTTTCGGCCGGACAGCGAGCTGACCCGGTTGAACAGCAATGAAACGGACACCTTCCGGGCTACGTCGATCTTGTTTAACGCCGTCGCCACGGCCCTCTGGGCGGCGGAGCAGACCGGTGGCTTATATGACCCCACCATCCTGGCCGACCTGGAACAGGCCGGCTACGATCGCAGTTTTGAGCAGCTTAGCCGGTCGGACAGCCCCGATCAATTAATCAGCCAGACCGTGGCCGCCCAACCGGCCCGGCGCCGCCGGCTCTACACCTATCGTTCCCTGGAGCTTAACCGGGCCCGGCACGAGATCTACAAACCGGCCGGCCTGCGGCTCGATTTGGGCGGGATCGGCAAAGGCTGGACGGTAGATCGAGCGGCCGACACGCTCCAGGGGCTGGGTCCGTTTCTGATCAATGCCGGTGGTGACCTGTTTGCTTACCACTCGCCACCGGGCCGCTGCGGCTGGACCATCGATCTGGTCCATCCCCTCCAACCGGACCTTTCGATAGCCCGACTGCAACTGCATCATCGCGCTCTGGCCACCTCGACCATTGCCAAGCGCCGCTGGCTGCGCGACGACCGGCCGATGCACCATCTGATCGATCCGCGCACCGGCCAGCCGGCCCAAACGGACGCCCTGTCGGTCAGCGTTGTGGCCGATCGCACGGCCGTGGCCGAAGTACTGGCCAAAGTAGCCCTCATCCTGGGCGTCGAGGCAGGTCTGGCCTACCTGGAGCGCCTGCCCGGCATCGAGGGCCTGATTTTCACCGACCAAGCCACGGTTGTCTACACCGCCGGCCTCGAACCGCTCTTAAGTCAGCTTGACCCGGCGGGCTACGCCTCAATGGAGAATGACCAATGACTCAAACTCAGGCAAAACCTAAACGAAAACCCCAAAACCTTGGCCACAGTGCCCGGATCACGCTGACTGCCTTGAGCCTACTCGGCTTTGTCGGCGGTTGGAACCTGATTGGCCGGGCCGAACAGCAGCAAGCGCAGGCCAGCGAGCCGGTTGCAACCCCGCTGCCCCCTCTGCCGCCTACCGCCACCCCTCCACCGACACCCTGGCCGGCCATCCCGCCCCTGGAGATTCCAACCATGGTGCCGACTCTGACCACGACCGGCCTGTTCGACCCGGCCTTGTTGCCGGAAATCACGCTCGATCAGGCCGGCCTGCCGCCGCTCGATTTAGCCCCGTTACCGGGCTTGGCCCCTTTACCAACCCTGGCTCCGCTCCCTGACTTGCCGGCCCCGCCACCCCCACCACCGCCGCCACCCCCCAGCCGCAGTGGCGGCTCATAAACGCTAAACCTTTAGATGGAGAACCCTTTAATGACGACTATTGTCAAAACTCAGAAATCATCGCATCTTCAAGCCGCCGTGGCTGTCACGATGATCGGCTTGGGCGTTATCGCCGGAGGGCTGGTGGCCTTGGTGACCTTGGGGTTGTGGTTAGACTTCCAGGCCTATCAGGATCAAAGTTTACTTTCGCGCTTCAGCACCGTGATCCAAGCGGCCATGCCCGGCCCGATCGACACCTTCTTGACCGACCAGGCGCGGGTGATGGATCTCCCTCTCGCCGGACAAAGCTCTGCTTACTGGTACATGGCTCGCGCCGGCGGCGTTATGAGCTACCTGCTGTTGTGGTTTTCAGTGGTTTGGGGCTTGCTCATGAGTACCAAACTGACCGGCAAATGGATGGCCCCGCTGCTGACCTATGGCTTGCACGAGTTTTTATCGATTTTAGCGCTGGTCTTTATCAGCTTGCACAGCCTTGTCCTCTTGGGCGATAGCTATATTGACTTTAACATTTTTCATTTACTGCTGCCCTTTTTCGCCCCGTACGAGCCGCTCTGGACCGGTCTCGGTACGATTGCGTTTTACTTAAGTTTGGCCCTTACCCTCAGCTTCTACGTTCGCAAGCAGATTGGCCAGAAACTCTGGCGTATGCTCCACTACTTGACCTTTGTGACTTACGCGTTAAGCCTGCTCCACGCGCTCGGGGCGGGGACAGACACGGCTTCAATTGTGATGAAAGTTATATATTTCAGCACCGGCCTTGTTGTCTTGTTCCTCATCAATTATCGCTTACTCACTCTCAAGTTTAAACCTGCCAAAGCGTAGACAAGCTATCAGGTCAAAATAGGAGTCACCCACTTTTTTGATTGGGGTGCGACCAAAATGAGTCGCAAAGCGCCGCAGGCCGGGGGCTTGATGACTCCATGAAAAGATTTTCACCAATCGTTCACCGTTACTTCATGGTTGCGGGCTATCATCAAAAGAGTAATATTTCAGTTTAAGGTTTACATTTCTCGGAAGGAGATATCGAAAGAAAAACTATGGTTAAGAAGATCATCGCTGCTGGAGTTGGCCTGTTGCTTGTCGGCTTTATCGCTATCCAACTCATCCCGGTGGCCCGGACGAATCCGCCCGTCGTCGCCGAGCCGGCCTGGGACTCACCCACCACTCGCGCTTATGCCGAGCGGGCCTGCTTCGATTGCCACAGTAACGAAACCAAATGGCCGTGGTACGCATATGTGGCCCCGATTTCATGGCAAGTGGCCGATCACGTCCACGAAGGCCGGGAGAAGTTTAATATCTCTGAGTGGCCGTCCGGCGAAGGCGACGAGGCAGCCGAAGAGGTTCAAGAAGGGGCTATGCCCATGGGACAGTACTTATTTATGCACCCCGAGGCCAGCCTGACTGAAGCGGAAAAGCAGGAGTTCATCGCTGGCCTCCAGGCCACCTTTGGCGGCGAGGGCGGCGGGGAAGGTGAGCACGAAGCCGGTCGCGAAATCGAATCGCACGAAGACAATGACTAAAAGCCTGGCCAGACAATAGCGGCTAAGATTGTAAACTCCCCGGACGTCTTGCTCCGGGGAGTTTTTTTGAGCTATTAAATAGCCTTGCCCTCAGCCAGCCTTTACTCGATAGGAAAGGCTGGCTTTTCTTTCACTTTTAGGTTAAGTAATACTGACACCCGACTGACCTTTTGACTTGGCGACGACCGCTGGGTCGCCCTTTTGGTGATGCGCTTGAATATGCTATGATAGCCTTGAACGGTGCAGTTGATGGACCTCCTTGGGACAACAAAATCCCACACCAAAAAATGTTAGAGAAGCTATGTCAAACGATCGGATCCCCCCCAAGATTGTCGAGACCCTGGCGCTGGTCCCTTACTTTGAGGGCTTAGATGCAGCCACCTTGACCACCATTGCCCAGGCCACGATACACCGAGATTACTGCGCGGGCCAGATCGTTTTTCTGGAAGGTGAACCTTGTGTCGGGTTGTACATTGTGCAAGAAGGGTGGCTCAAAGCGGTCAAACTCGCTCCGACCGGACGGGAACAAGTGCTCCGCTTCTTAGGACCCGGCGATACCTTTAGTGAAATCAGCGTTTTGGCGGTCACCCCCAACAACCCGGCCACTGTCATTGCCTTGGAACCAGGTTCGGTTTTGATTGTCCCTCGAGAGATGATGCTGCAATTGCTGGATAACCATGCTGGCCTGGCTCGCCTTGTTATTCAGAATCTGGCCAGTCGGGTAATGTATTTGGTCAGTTTAGTAGAAGACTTATCTTTGCGTTCGGTTGAGGCCAGGCTGGCCCGCCTGCTGCTGGAAAACGCCTCTGAGGGAGTATTACATCGCCGGCGCTGGGCCACCCAGTCAGAGATGGCGGCTCGGCTGGGTACGGTGCCGGATGTCCTCAGCCGGATGCTGCGCAGTTTGGCGGAAGAAGGCATCATCCGGCTAGAACGACGCGAGATCCAGATCCTTGACGCCGCCAAGTTGGAAATGAAAGCAAGGGACGCAAAAATTTAACCAAGCCTAAGCTGTGGGCTTCTAGGCGGCCAGCCGGTTAGAAACCGGGCCTCGTCCCGCCACACATGCGCAGAATTTACCCAGTGGGGGAACGTTGCTTCTTCTACTACGTAAATTCTGCGCTTTTTTATACCAACTCAACCTCAAAATCAGACAAAAGTCGAATACTTTTCGCTCGAAACAGGCTAAATTAAATAAGTGGGCGAGAAAACCGTTTGGCTGCATCTTAGCCGGAAAGATGTGGCCCACTTACCCCCTTGGGTAGAGGAAAGCAATGAAATTGGCTGAATTGAAATATTCGCGATGGGTGAGCGGGCTGGCTATCTTTGCCGCTCTATTTGGCCTGCTCACTGTTGTATCCGGCGGGAGCGTGCTGTTTAATGCAGCGGCTCAACGGGCCGCCGGCAACACTGTCGGATTTGTCCTTTGGTTCAACTTTCTGGCCGGGTTTGCCTACGTCATAGCCGCTGTTGGCTTGTGGCGTCGACAACCCTGGTCAATGTGGCTCGCCTTTATCATCGCGACGGCCAGCCTCATCATTTTTGCTGTTTTCGGACTACACATCTTGACAGGCGGTGGTTACGAGATAAGAACCGTGGCGGCTATGAGCTTGCGCACCACACTCTGGTTTTTTATCTCCGCAGTCGCCTACAAATATGTGTGAATCCAACCCACTTCATCCAAAAAGAGACCTGCTAACCAGCAGGGTCTCTTGGGGATGGAGGGCTGGTTATTCGACGCTCACCAGCCGCGTTTCGTTGGGAAAAGCCGGCAGGTGGAACGGCCCGCTCAACGCGGTGATCGAG
>CALMIS010000233.1 GCA_937864185.1 uncultured Chloroflexota bacterium | reverse complement strand
TGTATGCGGAAAATAAATAACTGAACCGGAGAAGTCAGAGATTTTGGTGGGAGGAATTCAGGATTCAGCCAATCATAATGGCAAGAAATGTAACAGAAACCGCAACAATGCCATTGAAAACAGGCCAGATTTGCAGAATCCCCCCCACCTTTTTAGGGGAGGCGTGTTCTAACCCCAAACTCTTGCGTTTGGGGCCGGAACACAAAATAAAAGTCTGAACTCAAGCGGATATTGATAGCCTGGATTGGGCTCGGCGACGTAAAATGGAGTCTGAACTGGAGGGTTAACCGTCCCCTATCCCATCAAGCTCAACGTGGAAAATATGCATGAAAGTACTGGATTTTTGCCTAAAAATGGCCCTAAAATGAATTCATGCCCGTCGAGTTCAGTTATTTATTCTGTACTAATGGCGCTCCCAGTTCAGTTATTTATTTTCTCCAGTTCAGTTATTTATTCTCAGTTCAGTTATTTATTCTGTGCGTACACAACCACCTTTGCTAACTCGACCCGTAAGCCGTCATCCACGACTCTTCTCCAAGCCCCCAAATCCGGATCGTAAAAACGGGCTTCAGCCTTCCGAATTTGGCGGATCGGATCGGTCATGACCCGCTCGATGACGACCTGGCGGTCCTGGCCGTCGATGTTGAGGGTCAAGGTGGTCGGAGCGCCGTTGCCGCTGGCTGCGGTTGGCTCGGGGAAGTTGGGGGGCGGTTCGGGTCGCAGACCGGGAATCGGCCGGGGTGGCTCTTCCGCTCGGCGGATGGAGACGGCCTGGGCCGGACTCGGGGAGCCGGAGATGGGGATGCTGCGCCCAAAGGCGCTCGTTGAGGGTGGAGTTGAACTGGACGAGGGCGAGGCCCAAGCTCCGCCCGCCGGTGAGGGCGAACCGGGCGAGGGCGCCATCCGGTCGTAGCCGCTGCCGCCGCTCGAGGGCCCGCCCCGCAGGTCGTAGTCAACCAGGGGCGAGCCGCCATCCCGCTCGGTCGGGTCGCGCAGCAGCCAGTCGGCCAGGAAAGCGGCCCGCTTGAGATGGCCCAGCGGCACGGCGGTGTTCTCCAGCTCGTTGATGCTGCCGATGAAGCCGGGCAGGGTGTCCGGGTCCCGGTCACCCAGGGCGATGTCCACCGCCTGCTGGGGTTCGAGCTGACGGTCGAAGTAGAACTCCCGGCCGGGCAGGGTGAAGCTGCGCAAGGTCGTCAGCGTCCGGGCTGTGTCGCCGACGGCAGTTTCGATCGTCGAGTAGGACCAGGTCCGGCCCGACTCGAAGAAGTAGAAACTCTTGCCCCGCTTGAGCCGCCCGCCACTGGCCTGCTCGAGGGTCTGATCGACCTGGCCCGGCTCTCGCTCGCGCAGGATAACGCCGCGATACTGCGCCACCGGCTTACCCCGGCCAAAGAGGCGCATCCCCATCGTCGCCGCCGCTCCGCTGGCCTGCTCCACGGCGTGGACGGCCAGCATCGCCCCCAGAATGCCCGCCAGTCGCGGCTTGCCCGACAGCAATCCCTTGACGCCAAAGAAGGCCTCGGTTAGCTCCGCCAGCCGGCCGGGAATGCTCTCGACGCTGTCCAGGTCCCGGTAGGTGGCCCAGCTCCCCAAGGAATTCAGGTATTTACCGGCATATCCGGCCACGCCATTGCGCTTGGCCGCACTTTGGTTGAATTGTCGACTCGACGTATCACAGCTCATAAATTCAAAATTAGAAATTGAAAATGAAAAAACAGCCCCTCAAAGATCCTGGACTTTGACTCCTGGGTTGGTTCACCCACCTTTTTTCATTTTTCATTTTTCATTTTCCATTCCGGCACCGCCGGCGGGTGATAAATACGGTTGGTGATCATCGCTCCCTTGGTCATAGCCCAGGCCGGGGCGAGGGACTCCATCGCGCTGATCTCGCCGACGTAGCCGGGCAGTTTGCTCGGTTTGACCCGGCCGGTGATCAGGCTGGAAACCTGTTCATCGGTCAGCTTGCGCTCGAAGTAGAGATGGCGGCTGGGCAAGCCGAGACTGCGCAGGTGGGTCAGGGTCCGCCGGCCGGTTGGCGTTTTGAAGACGCTCGTACCCCGGTGCCAGACGCCGCCCGGCTCGGCCTGGACCAGGTCGCCGAAGCTGGCCGACAGGTTCTGGCCCAGGGCGTGAGCACCGGACAGGTCGCCGCGGTTGAGCCAGGTGGTCAGCTTGGGCGATTTCCAGAAGCGAACGGTGCTGACCGTTTTATCACCGCTTTTGAGTTCATAGGTACGCACCCGCTCGCTGCGGCTCCGGCTGGCGCCGGCCGCGGCGCTGACCAACAAGCGGTTCAGGCTCAGGGTTTGAGCGACCTTTCGGCCCTGGCTGAGGAGGGTTAGGTGGCGAGCCATCTGCCCCAGCGGCCGCAGGGTGACGATGCCGCCGACCGCCGGGGTGCCGGCCTTCAGCCCGGCATAGACGCCACCGCGCCCCAAAGCCGAGCCGGCCAGCAGATAAGGCGCGGCATTGGCGGCCATTGTCGTGGGCCGGTCGAGCGTTTCGAGCAGGCGGTTGTTCAGCCCGCTGACCTTGGGCCCGAGGCCGTAGGTGACCGCATCCTCGGCCCGGGCCAGCTTTTCCGCTCCGGCGAAGGCCACTGCTCCGGCTCGCCGGCCGGCTGTGGTCAGGCTCTCTTGGGCCGACATCGCCAGCCCGCCGACCAGTCCCCCGGTTTTGTTGCTCAGGCTCGACAGGCCGGCCAGGCGGGAAGCCCGGCTGGCTTTGTTAAGCTGTGTTTCGCACGACATCTAGCTCTGTGCCTCCCCGTACAACAAGTTCGTTCGGATCAGACCGGTCTTGGCCGCGGCCCAGGCCGGGTGCAGCGACTCGCCCGGGGCGATTTGGCCCACATAGCCGGGCAGTTGCTTGGGGTCAAAACCCTTCTGGCCGCTGATGACGCCGACCGCCTCCGGCTCGGACAGGGGCCGGTTGAAGTAGTAGTGCTGAGCCGGCCAACGCAAGCTTTGCAGGTGGGCTGCGGTCCGCTCCCCCCGGTTGGTCTCGAGTTTGACCAGGCCGTAGTGCCAGGCCTGCCCGCCGGTTTCGATCATCTGGCCCTGGCTGGCGGTGGCTTTCCCCAATAGGCCGACCTCGGCGCTGTTGAACCAGGGCGTCAGTTTCGAGGCCCAGAAACGGGCCGGGGTGTTGGTCTTGAAAAAGAAGCGCTCCTCGATCTGGCCCCCTTTGTCCCTGGTCAACCGGGCCAGACCGGCGCCCAGCCCGCCGCTCAGAGCGCTCGCCACCTTGGCCGCACCGGCGGCGTTCAGGGCGAAATTGCGTCCATCTCTTCCTTTATAGAGGGCCGCTCCCAGCACCGCCGCGCCGTACAGGGCCTCGGGCGAAGGCGGGTCGAAGCTCTCGGTCAGGCGCAAGGCTGTGGTTGAGGCCTGACCCAATCCGCGCTGGACGCTCGCCAGGGTTTGGCCGAGGGCGTAGTTGTAGCCGCTTTGCAGCCGGCTGAGACCCGTTCGCTCAGCCGATAAATTGGCCCGTTGGCCGTTAATCTGACACGACATCCTAGAGCGACCTCCAAGCCTGGATACTTTCCACCTCGTCTCGAGGCAGCAGCGGCTCGATCTGACCGGCCAGGTGGTTGTAGAAGCGGGACAAGAGCTGATGGTTCTTGGTCAAATACTCGCTCGTCGCCCCCCCGACCCCGCTGCCGCCGCTTTGCAGATGCTCCAGATTGCGCAGCAGCCGCTCGGCCTCGTGGCTCGAGAATTCCCACAGCTCCAGCCGCTGCTCACCATCTAGACCGCTCAGGTCGATCAGGCCGCTGCCGTTTCTGGCCTGGCGCAGCGCCCCAATCAAAAAGTCGTAGCAGCGCTGATCCGACTGGGCCCAGTCGAGCGGGCGGGGGTCGCGCTGGTCAAGGCTGAGGGTCGCGCTGTCCCTTTGGCGCAAGTGGCGCTTGACCGCCGCTTCGCCTAGCAGGAGTTGGATCGAGACCTGCTGCAACTCCGCCGGGCTGAAGGCCGGGTCGACCCGCACGGCCGTGTCCCGGGGCAGCGGCTCGAAAAACGAGACCTGGGGCGAGGCCAGGGCAAAGAAATCGACCTGCCGGCTGCGCTCGGCCAGGGAGGCGCCGGTCGTCTCGGGAATACCAGCCTGCTTCGCGGCTCGCTTGGCCCGGTTGGCCGTGGTCGAACAGCTCACAGGGGATCTCCAATCTCGTCGGCCAAAGCGTAGGCCTCATCGGCGGCAACGTCCGGGGCGCAGGCCGGACAAAAAGAGCGACCGGCCATCTTCTGCCAGGGCTCACCCTGGCTGCTGCCCCGCCCGCAGCGCGAGCAGGTCACAGCCTCGTTGGGCTGGAACGGTTGGGCCACCCGGTTGAGTTCAAAGTCCTGCGGGCTGGGCGAGCGAACCTCGCGGCGGGCGACCTCATAGCGCTGGCCCAGGCTGTCGCAGGCGAGCAAGGTCTCGCCGCTGTCGGCCAGGACCCGGGCCAGGCCGCCGTACCGGTCGGCGATGAGTTGGCCGGTCAAATCGGTCGGCGGCCTGGTGGCCGCGCTCGATGCCGGTTTGGGCGGTGACTCGGGTTGGCCAGACGCTGACCCCACTTCCCGGACGGCCTGGCGGTAGGCTCGAATGGTGGCTTGCGCCCGGTTGATCTCGGCCTCGGTTAGCTCACGCTCCGGTTTGGTCCAATCGATTTGAGCCAGGACCCCGGCCACGGCCTGAGCCTCTTCCGGGCTGCCGTAGACTCCATCGAGCGCCTTGCCGCTGTCGATGTGGGTCAGCCGCCAGCGGCCCGGCTCTTCCGCGACCGCGCCATCCGCCTCGGTCTTGAGTGTCGGGGTCACGGCCAGCCCGGTATCGAACCCCCGCTGGTCGACCACCACCCAGCCGTTTTCGACGATGCCAAACCCCGGCCCCTGGGCACTGTCCCCGAGTCTAACCCGCACCCGCGAAGGCAGCAGCCGGGTGGACCGGCGTCGCTCCGGCGAGAGGAGCGTGACCGCCGGCCCGCTGCTTCCATTTGGCGTTGGGGCAGGCTCGGGCGTCAGAGTTAAATCAACGTCAAGCGTCTTGGCGACTCCCCGGGCGCAGTCGCGGCAGTAGAGCCGGCCCTCGAGCCGGTACCAGGGCCCGTCCTTATCGCCACTGCCGCACTCGGCGCAGCGACTATTCTCCCCCGGCCTGACCGGACTCACTGCCGAACGTGGAGTGAGCTGCGGCACGCTACGGACATCGACCAGCCGCGGCGAAGGCTCACCCTTCGCTCTCGTCCGGCGCAGCGTGGCGAGCAGCCCGGCGACGGTCGTACCTGCCCCGGCCAGAGCCAGTCCGGCAAAGAAGGCTCGCTGGCTGGTCAAAGCGCTGATGCCGGCAGCCAGTCTCGCTGCGACTTGGCTTATCTTGGACGATGAAGACAGACAGCTCACGCTAATCTTCCTTGGTTGGTAAGATCAATAAACAACGTTAGGGAGACACCAATCACCCTGGCGGGACCCGCGTTAGGAAAATGGGTCAGGCCGTTTACCCGT
>CALMIS010000232.1 GCA_937864185.1 uncultured Chloroflexota bacterium | reverse complement strand
ATTGTCCCGGTGAAGTCTGTGAGATACATGAAAGACATGAAATCCAAAAAACGAGCGGATGGCAGAAATTGGTTGTTGTTGGCTCTTTGGTCTATATGATCATGATGGGTTTTTTAGTCGGTCAGTGGTTGTCATAGCTGCACGCATCCACGGGAACACAAATGATTACCATAATGGGGTTCAGCCATGCAAGCCGAACAGCGCACAGTTTACGAAATATGCCTGGCAGGCCATCTTGATTACCAATGGCGCGATTGGTTTGAGGGAATGACGCTCTTTCAGCATCAGGACGGTACGACCCGCTTAATTGGGGCGGTGGATCAAGCGGGATTGCATGGCATCCTGAAAAAGATTCGCGATATTGGCGCACCGCTTATTTTTGTGATGCCCACCGATAAGGAGATATGATGAAAGCAATTACAATGGAAAGCTATGGCCCACCCGACGTGCTAAAGCTGCGTGAAATGGAAACAGCCGAACCGCAAGCCGACGAGGTCTTGGTCAAAATTCACGCCGCCTCGCTCAATGCCGCCGACCGTTATACGCTGACCGGAAAGCCGGTGGTGGTCCGCTTTTTTTCCGGCTTGAGCAAGCCAAAATCGCCCCGCTTTGGCAGTGACTTCGCCGGTATCATTGTCAAAACCGGCTCGAGTGTGACCCAATTCAAGGTGGGCCAGGCCGTAATCGGCGATTTATCCGGTTCGGGCCTGGGGGCGATGGCGGAGTATACCGTGGCCCCGACCAAAATTTTGGCCCACAAGCCGGAAGCGTTGACCTTTGAAGAGGCGGCTGCGTTGCCGATGGCTTCGGTGACGGCCTTGCAAGGATTGCGCACCCATGGAAAGCTCAAGGCCGGGCAAAGCGTGCTGATTCATGGCGCATCGGGCGGGGTGGGCACGTTTGCCGTGCAAATTGCCAAAGCTCTGGGCGCAAACGTCACCGCCGTGTGCAGCACTCTCAACGTAGAGCAAGCCTACGCGCTGGGCGCCGACCGGGTGATCGACTACAAAACAGAGGATTTTGCCGCTCTGCCGGAGCGGTACGATTTGATTTTGGGCATCAACGGTGATCGCTCGCTGCGTGATTACAAACAAGTGCTTACGGCTGAAGGAATCTATCTGGCGATAGGCGGCAGCCTCAAACAAATTATGCACGGCTTGCTACTTGGCCCTCTGTTCTCGCTGTTTGGCAAGCAACGCTTCGGCGGCTTTATGGCTCATCCCAACGCGGATGATCTGGCTTTTGTGGCTAAACTGGCCGAAGCGGGCCAACTCAAGCCGGTCATCAGCCGGGTGTTCCCCCTTGAGCAGACCCGCCGGGCGATGGAGGCCGCCGGCTCCGGCCGTTCGCCGGGTAAAATTGTCATTTCAATAGCTTAATTAGCGCCCTATCGCTTAAGCTTCTTTGGGTTACCAAAATGGCCTTATTGCATCGGGGCTATCTTCGGCTAAGATCGAGGTATCATGGTTGGGATTGGGGGGATAACGATTAGGGCGTTGATGCAATCGACGCGAGTTGTGGCGGTGCGGAGGGGCTAGACCAAGATAACGACTGCCGAGCGGCAACGGCCCTGAGCCTGTCCCGCCTCTCAGGGCCGGGCTGTAGCTAGTCAACATCCGCTCGGCCAGGCGAGGTTGGGCCGCCCCATGGATCGCCCGGCGCGGCTGGCCGGCCAGGCGCTCGACCCGGAAGAACTCGATGTTGTGGCGGGTTTGGCCGCGCTCGGCCAGGTCGGCCATGATCTCGCCCATGACGCTGACGAACTTAAAACCGTGGCCGGAAAAGCCGGCGGCGAAAGAGACCTGGGGATAGACCGGGTGGGTGTCGATCAGGAAGTGGCCGTCGACGGTGTTGGTGAAGAGGCAGGCCGCCAGGGACATCGTCGCCTCGCAGCCGTCGGGGAAATAGCGGGCGGCGAACTCGCGCAGCATCTCCTCATCGAGCGCGTTCGGCTCGCGGTCCAGGCGATCGGGGTCGCCAGACTCTTCGAAGTGGTGGTACTTGCCGAACTTGAAGCCGGGAATGCTGTAGACCGGGAAACCGTAGTAGCGGCCCTCGTCGACCAGCAGGTTGAAGACCGGGAAGTTCTCGACGGTGAACTTTTCCGGGCGGCGGGGCTGGAGCCAGGCCAGCACCTGCCGCTCCGGCACGGCCAACCCTTGCAGGACATCGACCAGGCGGTAGTTCCAGGCCCCGGCGGTGATGACCAGCGAGTCGGCCTCGTAGACATCGCGGTTGGTGACGACCCGCACGCCGTCGCCGTAAGGCTGCCACTCGAGCACCTCTTCGCGCCCATGAATCTCCGCGCCCAACTTCATGGCCTCAAAGACATAGGCCACGATACAGCGCTCCGGTCGCAGGAAGCCGCCCTTGGGCTGGTAGAGCGCCATCGTCTCGTGCGGCAGAGCGTAGCCGGGAAAGCGCCGGTTGACCTCCATCCCGGTCAGGACCTCGTGGGGCAGGCCGTGCTCCAGGCAGGATTGGAGCGAGCCTTTGAAGACCCAGCTATCGGCCGGCCCGGCATCGATCGAGCCGGTGTAGATCAGGAGTTCCTCGCCGGACTGGTCTTGAATCTGGTGAAACAACTCGTAAGCGCGATGCAGCAGCATCACATAGGAGGGATGCTCGTAATAGGCCAGCCGGATAATGCGAGTGTGGCCGTGGGACGAGCCCAGCTCGTGCGGAATGTCGAACCGCTCCAGGCCCAGCACCCGCCGGCCCCGTTTGGCCAACTCGTAGCAGGTGGCGCTGCCCATCCCGCCCACGCCGATGACGATAGTGTTGTAGCGTTTGGTGAGTGAGATCATGATTCTCTCCTTTGAATATTCACCCACCTGGTGTAGGGGCGTAAAATTTTACGCCCCTACACCAGGTTAATTTTCATTTTCGGTGTGTCTCACCAAGGACCGTTAACGGGCACTGGGTCTGCACAACAGGAATTGTTCGTAGTAACCGCTTTAGCGGTCAACTTTAACGGCTGAAGCCGTTACTACGAACAATCACATTACCTAGACCCAGTGCCAGCTCCAGAAATCAAAACTATTCGTGCGGTCATTATAAGGCCCGTGGCAAGCGCGTCAATGCTGTGGGTTATCGGTGGCGACGGGACCACGAAATCCACGAACGGTCTTACTTGAGGTCGCCATAGCCGGTCACCCTTTCGGGGCTTTTCGTTTTTTCGTGTCCTTCGTGGTTCTACCCTGGCTGAAAATGGCTCCTGACCACCTGAAAACGATTCCTGACCGGCTGAGAACGGTTCCTGACTACCTGAAAACCATTCCTGACCGCCTGAGAACGGTTCCCGACCACCTGAAAATGATTCCTGACCGCCTGAAAATGACTCCTGACTGCCTGGAAATGACCCCCGACCGCCTGAAAATGATTCCTGGCCGCCTGAAAACGACTCTCGACCACCTGAAAACGGCTCCCGACCGCCTGAAAATGATTCCTGGCCACCTGAAAATGGCTCCTGACCGGCTGAGAACGGTTCCTGACTACCTGAAAACCATTCCTGACTGCCTGAGAACGAGGCCTCATGCCAAGTGGAAGCAGATCACCGGCCAAACATCAAGAAAGGATCTGGCCGCTATGCCCAACCGGCTTGCCTCTTAACCAACCTGCTCAGGATTTCTCCGCCTTCGGCTTCGAAATGACATGCCGGGCTGGCAATGAGTAATGAGTAATGAACAATTATCAAACTGTCCAACCCTCCAATCCTCTACCCCTCCACTCCTGCAACCCTCCACCCTTCCATCCTTCCATCCTTCCAATCCTCCATCCCTCCAATCCTCCATCCTTCCATCCTTCCATCCTTCCTACTTCTCCCCTCCAACCTCCGACGGATCCGGCGGCGGGGCGTCCTCCGTAGCGGGGCGGGGCGGCGTGTCGGGCGGCGGAGGAGTCGACGGAGGTACGGCCGGCTGCGCGGCGAGAAGATCGTCGTCCTGGGGTTTGGCTCGCATGCGAGCGCCGGAAGGATCGAAGAAGGGAGTCGGGCTGACTTTGGCCCGGACGAATCGGCCGTTGAGCTCGACCAGCAGGTTGCAGCCGGGCCAGGAGTACTCGACGGCGACGTAGGCCATGGCCAGCATCTTACCCACCGAGTGACCCCGGCTGCTGAAAGTGATGTGACCGACCGGCTGCCCCGGCGAGACGCTCTCCCTGGTCGCCCCCGCCTCGCTGCCGCTAAACAGCTTCTCGCGGAAGCTGCCCGCGTCGCCGACGCTGTAGACTCGGTCGTGAGCGCTGGCCGGGATGGGACTCTCCAGAGTCAGACCGACCCAGCGCTCGGTTAGGCCTTGCGCCTGCACCCGGAGCAGCGCCTCCCGCCCAATGAATGCCCGTTTATCAAAGCGAATCCAGCGATCCAGACCGACGTGAAAGGGGGTGTAGTTCTCGTTGACGTCGTTGCCGTAGAGAACCAGCCCCTTTTCCAGGCGCAAGCTCTGCATCGCCGCCACGCCGTAGGGCTGCAGCCCATGCGACCGGCCCTGCTGCAAGAGATACTCCCACAGGACCAGCGCCTCCTCGGCCGGGGTGTACAGCTCGTAGCCAAGTTCGCCGGTGTAGCCGGAGCGCGACAGGATGACCGGCACCTCGTTGATCCGGGCCCGGGTGAAGCGAAAGAAGCGGAGCCGGTCGAGATCGACCTCCGCCTCTTGGATGACCGTTTTCAGGAAAGCCCGAGAGCGCGGCCCCTGCACCACCGGCAAGGCGATCGCGCCGGTGAGGTCGGTGACGTAGGTGCTGGTCCCGACAGCGTGATCGGCGATCCAGCGGGCCGTCTTCTTCCGTGGGCCGGAGCTGGCCACAATCATAAAGTGTTCGTCGTGGAATTTGTAAACGGTGAGGTCATCGACCACGCCGCCGGCCTCGTTGCACATGGTCGAGTAGCGGACCTGGCCCGGCTCCAGGTCGCGAATGTCGTTAACTAGAAGTTGGTTGATCAGCCGCTCCGCGCCCGGCCCCTTGAGGTCGATCTCGCCCATCGAGGACAGGTCCTGCATGCCCAGATTGCCGCGCACGTTGAGGTGCTCCTCCACCGGCGAGCTGTAGGCCAGCGGAAACATATAATCTCCGCCGCCTTTGACCAGTTGCAGCGCCGCCCGGGCGTGAAAATCGTAGAGAGGGGATCTTCGTTCCGGCATGATGTGCTCTCCTTTGAGGGTAGATGAATTTGGTTTGGGCTACTCTCGGCCCGTAGTGCGTAATGCGTAGTGCGTATTTTAATCCTTTTCCTTCATCCTACGCACTACGCACTATAAATTTGATCCTCTATCCTTGAAACCTAAAACATCCGTCGCTCACGTATAAAGCTCCTGCCCGGCCAACTCCTGCTCCCGGCGGGCCACGTAATCGAGCAGGGCCTCCTTCACACCGGGATCGATGGGCGGGGCTTCGTACTGGGCCAGGAGCTCTTTCCAGATCAGATGGGCCCGCTGCGCGGCGTCGAAGCGGCCGGCTTCGGCCCAGGTGTCGAAGTTCAGACGGTCGCTCAGGATGGGCTGGTAGAACTCGGTTTGGAAGCGAGCCTGAGTGTGCGGCGTGCCGAAGTGGTGACCGCCCGGCCCGACCTCGGCGATCATGTCGAGGGCCAGGGTCTCGTCGCTGATCTCTAACCCGGCCAGGAAATGATGGAACATGCCCAGATTCTCGGCATCGATGATGAACTTTTCAAACGAGGCGGTCAAGCCTCCTTCCAGCCAGCCGACCGCGTGCATGACAAAATTGGTGCCGGCCAGGACCGCCGGCCAGATGCTCCACATCGTTTCGTAGGCGGCCTGGGCATCGGCGCTTTTGGCCGTGTTTAAGCTGCCGCTGCCGCGATAGGGCAGGCCATAGCGGCGGGCCAACTGGGCCCCGATGGCCATAGCCCAGGCGCCCTCCGGCGTGCCGAAGGCCGGGCTGCCGGTTTTCATATCGACGTTGGTGGTGAAGCCGCCGTAGATGACCGGCGCGCCAGGCCGGACCAGTTGGGCCAGAGCGATGCCGGCCAGGGCCTCGGCGTTTTGTTGGGCCAGGGCCGAGGCAATCGAGATGGGGCTCATGGCCCCGGCCAGAATAAAGGGGGTGATGATATTGACCTGCCCGGCCCGGGCATAGGTCACCAGGCCGCCGATCATGCGATCATCGTAGCGGAGCGGGCTGCTGGCGTTGATGATGCCGCCGATGACCGGATCGGCGGGCAGCGGGTCGCCAAAGACCAGCTTCATCATATTGATCGAATCGGTGGTGATGATCCGGCCGTGGGCGGCCTCCATAGCAGCCTTGTCGGTCAGCAGCAGGCCGGAGGAGAGACGCCGCAGGTGGCGCACCGAGACCGCCACATCGTGCGGGGCCACCAACTGATCGCCCATAATGTGGATGACGTTGCACATGTGAACTAGCTTGAGAAAATTGGTGTAGTCGACCATCAAGCCCGGCCGCCGGCCGATGTCGAGGTTGGCGGCAAAGACCGTGCCGCCGTTGGGGGCGAAGATCAGACTATCGCCGCCGACCGGCAGCGTTCGATCCGGGTTGCGGGCCAGCCAGGTGAAGGTGGCCGGCGCCTTGGCGACGAGGTCCAGAACCAGACCGCGATCGAGCCAAACATGGCGCGCCTGCGGGTCTACTTTCGCCCCGGCTTTGGCCCACAAATCGAGTGCCTCATCGTCCAAAAAGTCGAGGCCGATGTTCTCCAGGATGTGCATCGAGGCCTCGTGCAGCTGCTCCACCTGGGCCGGGCTAATCAATTCGAGCGGCGGCAGGGAGTTGCGCAGATGGCGAAAGGGCAGGCTAAGCAGCGGCGACTGCGCCCGGCGCTCGCGGCGAGCGGCCCGCCGGGCGGCGCGTTGTTCGTTTGGCATAAAGTTCACCTCGGGTGTCGAAACGGTAATGATCTGGATTATAACCCGCTCGGCACGCTGTGCCGAATTCCGGCGATCAACCCTTGTGACAGTCTTCACGCTTGTTGACAGCTAACCGAAAATGTACTAAACTTGCCCCACATAGTCCATTTTTTGGCCGTGAAGCCCTCGCTGACAAATCGCCTGCTCGGCGAGGATCCGAGGGCTTTATGTTTGGACTACGGGCCACAATTAAGGAGGTTGCGATCGCGACATAGAACGATTATTCTCCCGCCCCCAAAATTTCAACGCAACGAACAATTTACTTAGGAGGAGCAAGATGAAGCAGTTTTATCGAGTCAGTATCTTTTTACTGGTTGGGCTCATGCTACTGATGGTGCCGGCCTTGGCTTTAGCTCAAGAACCCACCGAAGAAGCCACCGCCGAAGCGACGACCGAAGCTACGGCTGAAGCCACCGCCGAAGCGACGACCGAAGCTACGGCTGAAGCCACCGCCGAAGCGACCACTGAAGCGACGGCCGAAGCCACCGCTGAAGCCACCGCCGAAGCTACGGCTGAAGCCACCGCCGAAGCGGCTGAACCCGCGGCCGAAGACGCCGGCGGCGTGACCTGCGAATCGGACGTGGTCGTGCAAGCCGATGATTGGCTGTCGAAGATTGCCGAGAAGGCATTTGGCGACGTGCTGACCTACCCGGCCATCGCCGAAGCGACCAACGCCAAGGCCGCGGTTGACAGCAGTTATGCCACCATTGCCGACGTCAACGTGATCGAGCCGGGCTGGAAACTGTGCATCCCCAGCGCCACCTACGCCGAGGGCGTCCTTGGACTGGGGCTGGAAGAGACCGCCGAAGCGGCGGCCCCCAGCGCCGACACCATTGCCATCCCCGCCATTGAAGAAGGCAAGACCAACGTGGCCTTTGTCTATGTCGGCCCCATCGGCGATGGCGGCTGGACCTACGCCCACAATGAAGGGCGAAAATATCTTGAAGCCGAGCTCGGCGACGCGGTTAACACCGCTTATCTGGAAAGCGTGCCGGAAGGCGCCGACGCCGAGCGGGTCATCCGCAACCTGGCCCGCCAGGGTTTTGACGTCATCTTCACCACCTCTTTTGGCTACATGGACCCGACCGCCGTCGTGGCTGAAGAGTTTCCCGATACCGCCTTTATTCACGTCACCGGCCAGAAGAAAAATGATGCCAACTTCGGCAACATTATGGGATCGATCGAAGATATGAAGTACCTGGCCGGTATGATCGCCGGGGCTAAGGCGGCTGAAGACGGCTCCAACCGGGTCGGCATCATCGCCCCCTTCCCCATCGCCGAGGTGATTCGCCTCTCGAACGCCGCTGCCCTGGGCATGCGCCGCACCTGCCCCGAGTGCGTGATGGACATCCGCTGGATCTTCACCTGGTTCGATCCGGTTAAAGAGCGCGAAGCCGCCGAGTCGATGTTGGATGCCGGCGCAACCGTGATCATCACCGGGGCTGATACGCCCGGTCCGGTCCAAGCCGCCGCCGAGCGTGATCTGAGCGGGATTGCCTACGACAGTGAAAACGCCTGTTTCGGCCTGGAAGCTCACTGCTTGACCGTGCCCTATTGGAACTGGGGTCCCGTCTATGTGGACATCGTTCAAGGTGTTCAAGACGGCACCTGGCAGCCGGAAGATTATTACGGCGACGCCACCACCGGCATGTTGGGTCTGTACGGCTTTATGGAAGGTCAGGAACCCTACCCGAGCGTGCCTGAGTCGGTCATCCCGGAAGTGGAAGAGCTACTCGGCCAAATGCAAGCCGGCGAGTTCACCCGCTTCGATATCTTTAGCGGCCCGATCAATGACAACCAGGGCAATGAAGTTATTCCGGCTGGCACGACCCTGACTCAATCTGACCTGGAAGGCTTGTCCGCGGACTATATGGCCGCCTTCGACATCACCGGGCGCGAAGCTTGCACCATCTGTATGGATTACCTGGTCGAAGGCTTTGACCCAACCGCCGAGATTCCGCCGCTGAACTAAGTTGTTACGAACCGGTCGGTTAGTCTTGGGGTAAGATCGAGCCGGTTGGCGCAATGTAATTTTCTCAGTATACTTGGGCGCGGGTGTAGACATCCGCGCCCATTTTTGTAAATTTGGAGAACAAACCCGGGTTTGTTCTGTGTAGCCACCCCTCAACTGATCCATTCAAATGAAAGATACGTTGCTAACACTCTATGATTACAACTGCTGGGCTAACGCTCGCCTCCTTGAGGCCGTAGCGAAGTTGGATGAGACTCAGTTCAAAATGCCGGCAACCTATCCTCACGGTGGGATAAAGGGCACCCTGGTGCATCTGCTCAGCGCCGAGTGGATCTGGCGGGAACGCTGCCAGGCCGGCGTTTCGCCCACCGCTTTGCTGACAGAGGCTGACTTCCCCACCGTAGCCAGCCTGATCGAGCGCTGGCATCAGGAAGAGACAACCATGCGCGGTTATCTCAACGCGCTGAGTGAGACAGAACTCCACGAAACCGTTAGCTACAAAACTACGTCTGGTCGGCCGCAAGCGCAGCGGCTAGACTTGATTCTACATCACCTGCTGCTGCATGGCATGCAGCATCGCGCCGAAGTAGCGGCCATGCTCACCGATTTCGGTCACTCGCCCGGTGATATCGATTTAATTATTTACTTGCGGAAAATATCGTGAGTACCACCTCATACGCCCTGGAAATGCGGGGCATCACCAAGCGCTTTCCCGGCGTCTTAGCCAACGACAATGTAAACTTTGCCGTCACCGAAGGCGAAATTCACGCCCTGCTCGGTGAGAATGGCGCCGGCAAAAGCACCCTGATGAACATGCTCAGCGGCCTCTACCGCCCTGACGAAGGCGAGATCTTCATTCACGGCCATAAGGTCCGTTTCAGTTCGCCCCGCCAGGCCATCGACCAGGGCATCGGCATGGTCCATCAACACTTTATGCTGGTGCCGACCCAAACCGTGGCCGAGAATCTGATTCTAGGGCAGAAAGCGCCGCGCTTTTACATCAATTACGCCAGGGTCGAGCAGGAGATTGAAGCCCTGTCGCAAAAGTTCGGCCTGGCGGTCGATCCGCGGGCCAGGATCTGGCAGCTCTCGGTCGGCGAGCAGCAGCGAGTCGAGATTCTGAAGATGCTCTATCAAGGGGCCAAAATCTTGATCATGGATGAGCCGACCGCCGTCCTCACTCCGCAAGAGGTCAAAGAGCTATTTATTACCCTGCGCAGTATGGCCGCCTCCGGCCACACCATCATTTTTATTAGCCACAAACTCGATGAAGTGGTGGCCATTGCCGATCGGGTGACCGTGCTGCGGCGAGGCCGGCTGGTGGCGACAGTAGAGGGCAAATCGACCAGTAAGGCAGAGTTGGCCCGCTTGATGGTCGGGCGAGAGGTCCTGTTTAGAATCGACAAAGCCGCCGCCCAGCCCGGCCCGCCCATCTTAGAGATCAAGCAACTGTCGTGTGACAATGACCGCGGGCTGCCGTCGATCAAGTCCCTGTCACTGACCGTGCGGACCGGTGAAGTGGTAGGGATTGCCGGGGTGGCCGGCAATGGCCAGACGGAGTTAGCCCAGGTCATCACCGGCCTGCGTCAGGCGACTGCAGGAACGATTACCGTCCAGGGGCAGGACGTCACCAACCAACCGGCTACGGCCACGATCGATCAAGAGGTCGCCTACATTCCCGCCGACCGGACCGGCACCGGCTCATCGCCTAATTTGAGCGTCGCCGACAACCTCATTCTCAAGTCATACCGGCGCCCGCCCATCGGGACCGGCTGGCGGCTCAATCTACCGTTGGTCCGGCAAGAAGCCAAGCAGTTGGTCCAGCAGTTTGACGTCAAGACACCCACCATCGATACGCCCGCCCGGCTCCTGTCCGGCGGCAACCTACAAAAGCTTATTCTGGCCCGTGAGATTGCCCGCCAGCCCAAGCTGGTAATCGCCGTCTACCCCGTGCGCGGCCTGGACGTCGGGGCGATCGAGGCCATCCACCAACTGCTCATCGACGAACGGGACCGCGGCGCCGGTATTCTGCTCATCTCTGAGGATCTGGACGAGTTGCTGTCCCTCTCGGACCGGATCGTGGTCATGTTCCGGGGCGAAATTGTCGGCGAAGTGCCGCCGGAAGACGAGCGCATCGACGAGATTGGCCTGATGATGGCCGGCACGAAGGAAGCCTAATGCAACTCAAAATCGAACCTCGCCTTGAAACGCCGCGCTGGCTGCCGCTGGCCAGTCTTGTGATGGCTATCCTGATCGCCCTGGTCATTGGCGCCATTCCGCTGGCCTACGGCGGCCTCAACCCGCTCACGGCCTACGAGCGCATGTTTCGAGCCGGCTTTTTCGAGTCCTACTCTTTTTCGGATACCCTGGTCAAATCGACGCCGCTGATTTTAGCCGGATTGGGAGTGGCCATTGCCTTTCGCATGCGGTTGTGGAATATTGGCGCGGAGGGGCAGCTCTTTATCGGCGCCTGGGCCACGGCCGGCGTGGCTCTCTTTTGGCTGCCGCCGACCACGCCCAAACCGGTGATGCTCGCGGCGATGACCCTGGCCGGTTTTGCGGCCGGCGGCCTGTGGGGCGCGATTCCGGGGGTGCTCAAAGCCAAGCTGGGCGTCAACGAGATCATCACCTCGCTGATGCTGACGTATGTCGCGATTCAGTTCAATAATTACTTTGTTTACGGTCCCTGGGCGGCCGGCGGCTTCGGTCTGACCGCGCCGTTTCCGCGCACCGCCTGGTTTCCCCGCCTGACCGATTTTGGCGATATGCTCCCGCCCCTGCGCGGTATGACGGCCCACTTGGGTTTTTTATACGCCGTGGTGGCGGCCGTGATCTTGTTCATTCTGTTCAAGTATAGCAAATGGGGATTTGAACTCAAGGTTATCGGCGATAATCCGGAGGCGGCGCGCTATGCCGGCATGAATATCGCCCGGACCATTATTTTGACGATGGTAATCTCGGGCGGGTTGGCCGGCCTGGCCGGGATGTCCGAGTTGGCGGGGGTGGTGCATCGCTTGCAAGAAAATTTCTCGCCGGGCTATGGCTTCACGGCTATTATTGTGGCCTGGCTGGCTCGCCTGAATCCGCTGGCCATTATTCTGGTCGGCTATCTGTTTGGCGGGCTGCTGGTCGGTGGGGATGCGATCCAGCCAGCCGGGATTCCGCTGCTGATCCAGGGCATCATCCTGTTCTGCGTCATCAGCGCCGATGCTTTTACCCGCTACCGAATACGTCTGGTGCAGGCTAAACCGGCAGCCACGACAACAACCTCGGAAGAAGCCGTCTCGTGAGATGTTTAACTTTTGCAATATGATGAAATCTGGAGTAGGAAGTAAGGAGTAGGGAGTAAGAATTATCTTTACTCCCTACTCCTTACTCCTTACTCCCGTTTACAAGGAGCCAACCTTGGAACTCGCCTTCCTGATCAACATCTTAGCCGCCGGGCTGCGGACCGGCACGCCGTTGCTTTTCGCCACGCTGGGCGAACTCGTTACCGAACGGGCCGGGGTCCTCAACCTGGGCGTCGAAGGGATGATGCTGGTCGGGGCCTTGACCGGTTTCGCCGTCTCGTATGGCACCGACAGCGCCTGGATCGGCCTGCTGGCAGCGATGCTGGCCGCCGGCTTGATCAGCCTGCTCCACGCCCTGGTCTCGATCAGCTTGCGCGGCGACCAGGTCGTGAGCGGTCTGGCCTTGACCTTTGTCGGTATCGGCTTGACCTCCGTCCTGGGCGCCAACTACGTTGAGATCCGGGACGTACCGCGTCTGCCGGCCCTACCGATTCCCTTCCTGTACGATATTCCGCTCATCGGTCCGGATATCGTCTGGCCGCTGTTGGGCCGGAATCAAAATATCATTTTCTTTATCGGGGTACTGCTGGTGCCGTTGATCTGGTTCTGGATCGAGCGGACCCGGCCTGGTCTCCAACTGCGGGCGATTGGCGAGAAACCCTCGGCGGCCGATGCGGTGGGGATTAACGTGACGTTGCTGCGCTACGTTTACGTTTTCGTCGGTGGTCTTTTAGCCGGTTTGGCTGGGGCCTCGCTGACCTTGGCCGTGACCCCGCTGTGGGTCGACGAAATCACGGCCGGGCAGGGCTGGATTGCCGTCGGCCTGGTGATCTTTGCCGGCTGGAATCCGTGGCGAGCCATGCTCGGAGCTTACATTTTTGGGGCGCTGCGCCGTTTGCCCCTCGATCTGCAAGCCGTCGATCAGCTCCTTTTTTTCGACAACCCCTTTGCCAGCAACCCGATTTTGGGAACCTGGCTCAACATGCTACCCTACCTCTTTACCATTCTGGCCCTCGTCTTTTCTTCCCGGGAAGCCATCCGTAAACGGCTCGGTGCGCCGGCAGCGCTGGGCATTCCCTACGTCCGCGGCGAGCGAGGGACATAGGAAAGTTTAAGAAAGGAAGTGGGGCATTATGAAACTTTTTACCATCGGCGACAGTATTTCACAGGCCTTTATGTCTATGGCGGCGGCCCGGACGGATCTATCCTACTCAACGCTGCTGGCCCGGAAGTTGGGGCTCGAGCCGGAGACGAATGATTACCGCTATCCGGACTGGCCGGCCGGCGGCCTCCCGATCAATCTGGAACGCATTATGCGGACCTTAACCCAACGCTACGGCGTCGACATCAGTGGGTTGGAGTGGCTGACCGTCATCCAAACCATCAACGGCGTTCTAGACGAGGCCGAAGATTACTATGAGCGGGGTGTGGGCCGGGCCGATTTGCCCTATCAAACTCCTAACGGCCTCACCCCAAACTACTTTCACAACATTGCCGTGACCGGCTTTGACGTCGCCGATGCCTGGTTGGTGACGCCCGAAGTTTGTGAACAGGAGTTGGGCCTGCACCAGCGGACCGTGCCCAGCGACGGCTACCTGCAAGGACCCAGCAGCGCCTTCTACCGGACCGCGCTGAAGGTTTTGAATCCGTCGTTAAAACGAAAATATGTTAAATATAGCGCCCTCGATTGGTTGAAGACTCACGCCAAGGAGGAGGGGGTCGAGAATCTGGTCTTGTGGCTCGGCTCTAATAATGCCCTGGGCACCGTCATCAACCTCAAGATTCAACAGACGCCTAACGACCCTAACCGGCGACCGCACACCCTGAGCCACTTTGAGCGCTCGATGCGGGGGTGGAACCTCTGGCACCCGGCCGATTTCGAAGCAGAGTACAGCGAGTTGTTGGACCGGGTCGACAAAATTATGGAGAACAATACCTTTGATCAGTGGAAGGTGTTTATCGGCACCGTCCCGCTGGTGACTATCGCTCCGCTGGCCAAAGGGGTTGGGTCGAGTACCTACATTCCTAACTATGGCTTCTACTATAAATACTACACCTGGTTTCCCTTTGAAGAGGAATTTGCGCGTGAAACCGGCAAGCATCTGACCATGCAAGACGCCCTGCATATCGACAACTGTATCCGAGCCTACAATGCCTTTATCCAACAGCAAATCGCGGCCCGCAATGCCCAACACGGCCGAGAGCGCTACTTTGTGGTCGATATTGCCGAGGCGCTCAACCAGATTGCCTACAAGCGTAACAACAGCAGCCCGACCTATGATTTTCCCGATGTTTTTGACTACATTCACCCGATGGTCAACACCAAGTATTACCACGCCGACCAGCAGGGAACTTTGAAGCAAGGGGGCATCTTTGGTCTTGATGGAGTTCATCCGACGGTTATTGGTCACGGTCTGGTTGCCTTCGAATTTCTTAAAGTAATGAAAGATGCCGGCATCGTGGCGGATACCGACCTGCCCTGGCCCGAAATCTTTGCCGCTGACCGCCTTTACCAAGAGCCGATTCCGCTCATGCACGAGATCTACGGGCGTGATGCGCTAGCCCAGCATATTGTGGGCCTGATTCAGCTTTTTGGATCCAGGGAGTGATTTTATTTTACGCCATTACCTCCACTGTGCTAAAATACCCAAATCAAGTTTGTCCAAGTCATAAATTTTGTGAGGTAAAGTTGATGACAGTAGAGACTGTGCGTAAGCAACTACACAAACAAATTGATAGTCTGCCGGATGACATTGTCCAACAAATTGCTGATTTTACCTCCTTTGTGATCGCCAGACGACAGCTTCCTTCAGACTATGCTGAGTGGAGGACTAGCCAGTGGCAAGATTTTGCCCTCACCCAACTTTTCCGCGAAGAGGATGAGGTCGAGTACTCTTTAGAAGATGCTCAAGAAGTCTATCGGCCATGAATCCGGGCGACATTATTTTGATTCGTTTTCCACAAACTGATTTACAAGCCGGCAAATTGCGACCGGCTTTGATTCTAGCGATTGCCCCTGGTCCCTATGCTGATTTATTGCTAGCCATGATCTCCTCACGTACTTACCAGAGCATTCCGAATTTTGATGAAATTATCGATTCCTCTGATCCAGACTTTGGGACGACCGGTCTAAAAGCCAATTCTGTTGTCCGACTAGGCAGGCTAGCGACTGTCGACTCCGCTGTTGTCAACGCCCGTTTGGGACAAATCTCTCCCGAACGGTTGCGGCAGATTAGACATCGTTTGAGTCATTGGCTTAAAGAAATCTGATTACCTCACCGCCGATTTTTTTAACTCATTGCGCCCCTTGTGCTACAATTCAAAGCCATGCGTAGACGACTCAGCCCACCCCGGCTAATGCTGCCCCTGCTCCTCATCGCTACATGGTTACGGTTGTGGCAATTCCCGGCCTTGCCGCCCCCCTTCAACTACGATGAAGCCTACAACGTCATCGATATCCGCTGGCTAAGCCAGACTGAGGCGCTGTGGCTCTTTTTGCCCGGCAATACCGGCCGGCAGACCCTCTTTTTCTACCTGGCCGGGCCGGTGATCGCCTTGTTGGGACCAACGCCCTTTGCCATGCGCTCGGTCTCTTTGATCATTAGCTTGTTGGTTATCCCGGTGACCTATCGTTGGGTCAGCACGATGTTCGCTCACCGTCGAGAGCGATCCTGGCTGGGTCTGCTGGCCGCGGCCGGGGTAAGCTTCTCATTCTGGCACATCCTTATCAGCCGCAGCGGTTTTCGGGCCTCGCTGCTGCTGCTGTTGTGGGCCTGTATGGCCTACTGGTTCTGGCTCGGCTGGCAGCGTCGCTCAAGCTGGCCGATAATCGGAGCGGGAATAGCTTTGGGGCTGACTCAGTACACCTACTGGCTGGCCGGCCTGCTGCCCCTGCATCTGGGACTGTTTGCTCTGCTCTGGACGATTTTTGGAGTTAAGAGCAAGCCAGGTCTAACCACTCTAAAACAGTTTTGGCTGAGGCTCAGCCTGATGGCGATCACTTCAGCCGCTATCTTCGCCCCCCTCGGTTACCTGTACCTGACCGATCCCACTATTCTGCAATATGTCAGCCAATCGACCGCCGCTGGCCGGGTCTCAACCGGACAGACCACCTGGACCACCCATCTCCTAACCTCAGTCCGCATCTACTTTGATGGACCGGTCGGCTGGTGGCGCGGCGACTTTAGCCAATTCCTGACTTTTGACTGGCTGGCCTTTGGCGGCTTCTGGTTAGGCTTGGGGGTCGCTCTCACCCGTTGGCGGCAGCCGACCTATCTTTTCCTGCTTACCGGCTTCTTGATCCTCTGGCTACCCGCTCCCCTCAACGACATCGACTTTAGCGATCTGCGTTTTGCCGCGATGCTGCCGGTCAACCATGCCATCAGCTTTCTCCGGTTAGCCGGCGTCTTGCCGATTTACTATGCGTTGAGCAGTGTGGGCCTCCTCACGGCCGTAAGTTGGCTTCGGAACCCGGGTTCCCAACAGGTAGGCCGGCGGGTCGATGAGAACCCAGTTCTCGTCTCCCCAACCCTTCACCCGGCGTGGGCAGTTCAATCAGGCCTCATTGCCTTAATGATGGTCGTCTTGCTTAGCGGCAGCCTCAACGCCTACAGCTTCTTTGGCCACTGGCCCCAACTGCCCTACCTCAGCGAGCGCTACAACGGCCCGGAATACGCCCTGGCGAATACCCTGGCCGGCCACCTCGATCGGCACGATCTGCTCATCCCTTTCCACCTCTTCACCCACCCCACCTTCCACCTAGTCTTCGACCCGCTCGTGATCGAGACCGACCGGCCCCCTACCGCGCCCACCAGCTCGGCCATCCTGGTTACCGATTCGACGACGCCGTTGCAAAACTATGTCTGGGTTTCTCGTTTAGCCGATGGCCGGTACACGGCCTTCATCACCCCGCTCCAAGAGGTTGAGGCGTTGCGCCGCTTGAGCACCGGCCCCACCACGCAGTACGATCTGGCCGCGCCCATCTTCATCTCGGCCTGGACCAGCCTCATCCCGGACTTGACCCCCCTCCACTCGCGCTTGAGCGACTGGCCGGCCTACGCTCAACTTGACTACCGCTGGAATGATGATATCAGCCTGGTCGGTTATGAAGTCCACCCTGCGAGGGCCGAACCGGGCCAGATGCTGTCGATCACCCTCTATTGGCGCCCCCTGGTCGATCAACCGATCACCCACGACATCTTTCTGCACATCGTTAACCACCAGGGCGAGGGCGTTGGCCAGATCGATGGTCTGGCGCTTACGAACGGTCACCGTTGGCGAGCGGGCCGGTTAACCCCCACCACCTACCACCTTCAAATCGGTGACGCGCTGCCGCCCGGCCCGTACCTGATCCGCCTGGGGCTGTTCAACGCCAACTCAGGACAGCGCTTGCCGGCTTACGACGCTCAGGGACAACCGGCCGGCGACCAACTATTCTTTGGCCTTTTCTACGTCGGCCGGACTGGCGATCCGCCGTCGGCGCCGAGCCTTGCCGCCCCCGCCATCTTCGGCGACCGGCTTCGGCTGCTGGGTTTCAGCCCGCCCGCACCCACCATCGACCGACTGCCAACAGGCGAAACGCAGCTCAATCTCACGCTCTATTGGCAAGCCAACGCGCCGGTCGACCGGGACTACACCCTCTTCGTCCAGCTTCTCGACCACCAGAACCAACGCGTCGCCGGCTTCGACACCCAGCCGCTAAACGGCCTCTATCCTACCTCCCATTGGCAAACCCACGAGGTCGTGATCGTGCCGCTTGCCCTCGCTATCCCCGGCGATCTCCCACCGGGCGAGTACCGGCTGGTCACCGGCCTCTATCTGCTCGATACCGGAGAACGCCTGCCCGCCGTAGATGGTACCGGTCAACCGCTGGTCGATGGAGTGGCGCTTTTGTCTGAACTGAACATCTCGCGAAATAGTCTCTCCCTTACGCCCTCAGCTGATTCATCTGCTTTGACGCCTGCTTTAGAGTAACTATAATGAGGACTTTGTTGGGTATTAGCTGATGTGGGAACAACAAATTGAAACTTTGTTATCAGCGAAACGAGGAAAACCATGAGGTTATTGCAAACAACAGTTGGTCTCTTACTAGGATTGTCACTATTAGCTTTTACCGGCTGCGGCAGCCTGGAACTCTCCACCGCCCCACCGGCTGAGGTCGCGATAGCGCCGGAGGCCGCTGGAGCGGGTGAGGTGGCGGCCGCCGCGCCTGAGACAGTGCCGGAGGTCGTCGGTGAAAGCCAAGGAGTCGCTGTCGAGGCCGAAGCGCCTACGGCAGAGCCCCCCTTTACGCCTTCACCCACGCTTGGTCTGGAGGTCACGCCGACACCTTTACCGACCGAGACACCCCCGCCCACCGAAACGCCCCTGCCGACCGACACCCCACCCCCGCTCACTGAGACGCCAGTCCCGCAGCCTATCATCAGGGTAGACGGCTCTCTGGATACGAGTATCAACGTGCGTGGCGGTCCCGGCACCAACTACCCAATTGTCGGCCAGCTTTTGCCTGGTCAGGAAATGCCGGTCACCGGTCGTAGCGCGGACGGCACCTGGTGGCAGCTTGACCTGAGCCCGGTCGGGGGTACGAGCGGCTGGATTTATGGGCAACTCGTGACGTTTCAGGGGGATGACGGCGCTATTGCCGTTGCGGAAGCGCCACCGCCACCTCCCACAGCGACGCCCGCGCCCGTGGCTGAGGCGCCGCCCGCCGAACCTGCTCCGGCCGACAACAGCGACGAAAGTGCGCCTCCGCCCCCGGAGTCGGATGATTTAGGTTGTGGCAAGGATTTCTGCGTGACCTATCAGAATATGCTGTCGATTCACGAGAATGGCGGCTGCATCGGTAACCACAGCATCTATATCACGGTGCTAGAAGGGCCGCCGCCGGGCCGCCCGCTAGACGGGGTCGTCATCGGCGACACCTTTGGCAACGTCGAGGTCGCTTCAGGCGACAAAGGACCGGGCACCGCTGAAGTTACGCTGTGGATGAACGATATGAGCCTGATCGCCAAGCGCCATATCAACGGGACGCCCTTCACCAGCGAACAGAGCTTTAGCTTCGCCTCCCATGATGAGAACATCCCGGCCGATCTCCTCTATGCCAAAGGCTACTGTGAAAGCATCGAGGACTGCACTCGCCGCCAGAATTCGAACCAACTCTGCCGGGGACATTATTCCTGGCAGGTGACGTTTCATAAGTTTGATTAGCGGAATATTATAAGCTTTCTTTGGCTTGGCCGATCAGGCGTGGTCGTTCAACGCACGTCTAGTTGATCCCAAACCGCTACAAGGCCAAATCATTCTAAGGGGCATTATCAAGAGACTTTAGCCAAAACACCATAGGCTTAAGCGAGTCCGTCGTCTCTCCGAGATCAGGCCAGGCGTAGTAGCTCTTTAGATCCGGGGACTTGACATAACCCCGCTTGCGCCAGAAATGATCGAGGACAACGTAATCTGCCGGGCGGTGCGGATGGTCGGCGGGTCGCTCGACCGCGCAGAAGGCGAGGGTCTCAAACCGGCCCAACCCCCGGGCAAAGGCCTCGCGCTCTTCAAAAAATCTGACCCCTAAACCCAGGCCCCGATAGGGTTGGCGCAGGACCGACTCGGCCAGGTAAAAAATCTTGTCCACATCGTCGCCACGTTGAATGAATGGCTGCTGAAACGCCGCCTCGGCCTGCGCTAACGGCAGCCCCGTCGAGGCACCGACCACCTCGTCGCCATCCGAGACCAGTACCACCACGGCCTCCGGCGACCGGCTGAAGGCTTGCAAATACTTCTGCTCATACTCCAAGCTGCCTTCGTACAGGTAAGGCCACTCGCGAAAGATTTCAATGCGGAGGCGAGCCAGATGATCGAGATAGGGGTTGATAGACTGGCCGCTGAGACGCTGAATTCGCAAATCACGATTAGCCATTCAGTTTTTCTCCTAGCTTAAATGGAGTGAAAGAGTTGGTCTCTAAACTGCTCGTACATAGCAGGCCGCTCTTGCTTGACCAAATCGAGCAGACGGGGAAAAGCCAAATGCTGCTGGCAGTAGACGATTAAACGTTGAATCTTCTCGGCCAGACTCATCCCTCGGCTAAACTGAGCGGAGACTTCAGGAAAGTTGTCCGTACACAAGATGTCAAAGCCAAAATCATCGTAGGCAGCCGTCAACAAGCGGCGAATTGCACCCGTATTATAGCTGGCGGTCGCGGCGGGTGCTGCTGGGCCGCTCACCGCTGATACGACTGTGGACCCTGCTGAAACTGGGGGAACCGCCGGAGCAGGACTCGGGGCGGGGCGATTGGCCAACATTTGAGCCACTTTTTGAATCTGCTCCGAGATGAAAGTAAAGGCTTCATCCTGATCGGTCCAGCTCTTAACCGGCTTGGCGTTTTTAGGCAAAGCTTGGAGTTTGCTGAAAGGCGCGCTGGTCCAATTCGTTTTGCGCAAGATGACGGGAATCACAATGGCCTCGCCGGCCTCGTGGCGCTCCATCGCTCGCTTCATCTCTTGATCATAGCAGTAATCAGAGGCGATGAAGTCGGGACTGACCAGCAACAGGATGATGTCAGCCGTGTTGAGATTGTCATCGATCGCGTTAGCCCACTCCATCCCGGCCGTAATGTCCCGATCATACCAGGCAGAGATGATGCCCTGGCGCTCCAAAATCCGCAGGTGCTTAGCCAATTCATCGCGCAGTTCTTCATCCTCGTGCGCGTAAGAGAAAAAGAGTTTGATTGATCGGGGCATGGTGGCTCCTTGTTTGCCGGCTTGGTTCACCGGAGGATGGGAGGGTTGGAGGGTTGGAGGCTGTTCATTGTTAATTGTAAGTTGCTCAGCGGACACTTCCGGCCACAGGGTCGGCAACCCTTCGATGGAGATGGCCAGGCCGCGATCGCCTTGGCCCTGGCGGTGGCTGACCACGGCCAGCACGCGTCCGCCGGATCGATCAACGACCGGCGAGCCGCTGTAGCCAGGCTGCAGCTTATAATCGCCTTCAATGAGCAAATCCCAGGCCGCGACTCGATCGGCGCGGCCACGGACAGCTAAGGTGACCATCTCGCCGAGTTTGCCGTTTAGCGGGCGCAGCAGGTAACGATTGGCAAAGAGTTGGTAGCCGGCCGTCCGGATGTCGCTGCCGGTTTGGCCGCTGGAATGCAACTCGAGAGCGGGTTTACCGGGTTGAGCCGGAATGCGAACCACGGCCATATCTAACTCGTCGGCCGCGCCGAGAGCGACGACTTCTCCCGCTTGTCCCTCCACGTCCACGTTGCCCGGCCCACCGACGTCATCGATGACGTGGGCGCAGGTCACGAGAATTGTTGCATCTGGAGTTTGCCGAATGACAAAGCCGGTGCCAAAACGATTAATCCCGGGATCGCGGCTGCTAATGAGGACGACGGAGGTTTGGAGGTCGCTGGGCACCGACTTACTCCTTAGGCGTGAGGATCAGTTTAACCCGCAGATTCGCTCCCAGCGAGGATTTGGTCACGTACAAATTGCCCTCGCCTTCAAAGCTAAGACCAAGCTCGATTTCGGCCCGGTCGATGTTCATATCCTGGTTGAGTTCTTGCCAGGCCGCAGCAATCGGCTTAACCGTTCTGACGAGCAGCGGCTGAATCTTGCTAAACGTCGAGTCGACTTTGTCGGCAAAACCGCCGGAAATCGGCTGGACCTGATCTTCGGGCACCTCGACTTCGACTAGAGTGCCGTCTTCAAGTTGAATAAGTTTAGTAGCCATATAGAATCTCCTCAAGTTACCTATAACCAATCTTCAATTTTTACATTCTCAGCCAGCGGATTGACAAAGCGGACCCCTTCGATGACCGAGTCTGGGCTGAAATCTTCGCTCAAAACGGTTGGAATTTGGTTCAACTTTGCCGCCGCCCAAATTTGGGCGTCCCAAAAGTTCAGTTGATGGTCGCGTACACCCCTTACAGCTTCCAATACAATGAAACTGGTCATATCAACGATAGGCCAGGTCTGAGTATAGTTGACTAAACGTCGATAACCCTCATCAATGCTCAAAGGAGCGACAAGTTTGCGAGTGACAGCTACAAAAAATTCAGCCAATACTTGAGGACTGAGCACCCCAACCTTAGCGGCAAAAAGGCGGTTGAGAACAGAGGCCGCTTGAATTTGCTTCTTTGGCTCTGAGCGATCATAAGCATAGACTAAGATATTCGTATCGACAAACACTCTATCGATCATATAAGTCCTCGCGCCGCCAGGTGCGACCGCCTGGAACTGAGCCTTGTTTCATTAAATCTGCGATGAAATTCTGCTCCTCTTCCCAGGCTGACAGTCGTGGTGTAATCGATTTGAGCATGCGGGCGTGCTGGTCAATAGCCTGACGAATAATCTCAGCTTCACTCACTCCAGTTTCGTCGGTTAGACGCTTGAGCAGGGCCTCTTGATACGGCTCAATGTAAATCTGTTTACGTATTTTCATCGTCTTCTCTACTGTTCAATAGGCGTTATACATCAGGATTATACATCAACATTAGATCAAGTGCAACGTTTTGAGGCAAGCAGCAAGGTGTATTTCACTTTTGGGGCAAACATATCACTCTTCGCTCGTACCCCCGCTCAGAGTCCCTTGAATTGTTGATTGCCAACGTTATTCTGAGAGACTCTTCACATCGCTTCGCTCGTTCAGAATGACAGGGGCCAACTTGTCCCAGACCGAAATGCTCCCGGCAAGCAAGACCAAACCCAAAACCGGTCTTCGCCACACGTTAACATAAAAAGTTGTAAAAAATTCACTAGGTCGGTTAAAATAACACAAGCATGTTTGTTGATTGGTTTTGTTAATGAGGATTGGAGGGCGCTATGTTTCAGGTTCGATGGATTGTTCGGCCTGGGTTTAGTCAATCTCGCTCCATCCCGCGCCTGGTCTTCCTTTTCCTGCTCTTTGGCCTTATCCCCACCTTGGTTTATGCGCAAGACTCGCCGGTCACGGTTAGTGTCAATAGTTCAGAGGTTTCAACCGATGACCTGGTCTATCTCACCGTCACCGCCGTCAACGATTCACCCCGGCAGCCGCGACCGATCTTGCCACCGCTGGATGGGCTGTCGGTCATCGACTTAGATATCGCTACCAACGTTACCCTGGTGCGCGGCCAAATCCAAACGCAGGTGGTTTACACCTACGAGCTGCAACCACGCCGCACCGGCACCCTAACGATTCCGGCCATTCCGGTCAAGTTTAATGATGACGAGGTGGTCGAAACCGTGCCGCTTAGCCTGAAAGTGACTCAGGGCGCGGCGCCGGCCCCTTCTCCACACCACGCCGTGCCGCCTGGAAATGTCAAGCCACCGCCGGAGCTTAACGACCAGGACTTCTTTGTCGAGGCCGTAGTCGACCAGGGCAACCCCTTTGTTGGTCAGCAGTTAACCTATATTTTCCGGTTTTACCAGGCTATCAAGATCTACCGCCCGCCCCAAATCGAGATGCCCCTCTTTAACGGCTTCGAGACACTGGGCATGCCGGTGCAAGAGTATAACCTGGACCTGGGCGACCGGACCTATCTGGTCATGGAGATGCGCACGGCTCTCTTTCCTAAGAGTAGCGGTAACCTCAATATTGGGGCTGCGCAACTTATCTTCCCCGGCACTTTTTTTGAAGACTCAGTGGAGTTGTACACCAAACCGCTCCAGGTCCGGGTCAAACCTCTCCCGGAAGGCGCTCCACCCGAGTTTAGCGGCGCGGTGGGCCGGTATGAGCTGCAAGCCTGGTTCAGCCCTCAAGTGGCGGTTATCAATCAGCCTTCAACCCTCTCCGTAGCGGTTAGCGGCACCGGCAACATCAATGCCCTGCCGGACCCAATCTGGCCATCGCTACCCCAATGGCGGGTATACGACTCCCTCAGCAGCCAATCGGCCGAGGTAGAGGACGGGTTGATCGGAGGAACCCGGGTTTACGAACGGTTGATGGTTTCGGATCGCTTGGGCGACCTCCGGATTCCACCGGTCGAACTGGTGTATTTCGATCCGGTGGCCGAGGAGTATCGCTCCACAACTAGCCAATCGATTACGGTTCGGGTCATTGCCCCGCCCACTCCCGATCCCGCCCAGGCGACGGCGGCAGCACAAGCCATCGCTACCCCGGAAGTGAATCTCGATCCGGTCGACGACCTGCCCGGCAGCGGCTTAGTGAATCCAGATCTTTTCGATTCAGCCCGGTCTAGCTTGGTGGTGCCGTTGGGAGTGGTCCTGGTGGGCACAATTTGCGGTGGCTTACCGCTGGCGGTCATTGCCGGGGCAGGCGGGGTTTGGCTATTGCAGAAGCGCCGCTCGCAGCCTAAGAAAGTCAAGCCGGCGGCGGCAGGGCTGCGACAGTCCAAGCAGAGTCTGCATCCGGTGCTCCTCCATGCCCTGGCCGATAGTAGCGATAACTACCAGGCCATCAATCGGGCGCTGACTCGCTATCTAAGTGAGCGACTGGGTGTGCCGGTCGCCGGGTTGACCCGCAACGAGTTGGCTCAACGGCTCAAAACGCGAGAGGTATCGTTGGTGGAGATTGGCAAAATTCAAGCCTACCTGGATCAGGCCGAAACCGGGCGGTTCGGTCCACCAAGCGAGGATGCTGGCTGGGAGTTGGTGGGGAAAACGGATAAGCTGCTGCATGCGTTGGATGGCAGCTTTGACGATCCACGAGACGAGACCCAAGGGCGCTAATAGCAATCGTCCCTAAGCGACGTAAAGAATCCTTTGAAGCG
>CALMIS010000231.1 GCA_937864185.1 uncultured Chloroflexota bacterium | reverse complement strand
GGGGCGTATTGACCCGATCAACCGGTTCAGAGGCGCTAATAGGTACGGCGGCCCGACCGATCACGATCTCGGGCCCGTCATCCGGCCCGCTGAACAATGAGAAAAGGGCATAGCCGAAGATGACCAGGACCGCCACACCAATGAGGGTCAAAACGACGGCCACGCCGGCATAGATCATCGGCCGCGAGTCGCCGGTGGCTGGGGCCGACTGGTTTTGGGCGTCCACGGCCAGGGAACGCGTTAGCTTTAGCGTCTCCCGGTCGGCGATACGCCGCCGCCGGCCACGCACCTCGTCATCGTGTGGCGTTACCGCGGGTTCTGAAGCGTCGGAAGCCATTTTCCTCTCCCGGTGATGATACCACCTAATCATACACCATCCAGGGGGTCTGCCAAATTTCTGTGAGGCGTTTGAGACCCCCTCCGGCCGAAGCAGGATGAACGAAACAAAAAACGGACCGGCTCAGCGAGTTGGTCCGTTTTAGCAGGCAAGCAGACCGGCCAGCCTAAACGTCCAGGTTCTGGACCTGCTTGGCGTGAGTCTGAATAAACTTGCGCCGGGGGGCTACCACGCTCCCCATCAGCATATCAAAGACGTTATCGGCCGAAGCCGCATCCTCGATGGTGACCTGCAAAATGACCCGGACTTCGGGATCCATGGTGGTTTCCCAGAGCTGCTCGGGGTTCATCTCGCCCAAACCTTTGTAGCGCTGAATGTTTAGGCCGCTGGCGCTGCCGTTGAGTTTGGCCAGATAGGCATTCTTCTCATCTTCCGTATAAACGTAGGTGATCTCTTTTTTGTGCTTGATCTGGTAGAGCGGCGGCTGGGCAATGAACAAATGGCCGTGTTCGATCAGATCCGGCATATAACGGAAGAAGAAAGTCAACAGCAGGGTACGAATATGGGCCCCGTCCACATCGGCGTCGGTCATGATGATGATCCGGCCGTAGCGCAGCCCTTCCAGGTTAAAGTCATCGCCAATGCCTGTGCCGAGGGCCGTGATCAGGGCCTTGACTTCGTTGTTGCTCAGGATTTTATCCAGCCGCGCCCGCTCGGTGTTGAGAATCTTACCCCGCAGCGGCAGAATAGCCTGAAAGCGGCGGTCCCGCCCTTGTTTGGCGCTACCGCCGGCGCTGTCGCCCTCAACGATATACAGTTCGGTGCTGCCGGTATCGCGGCTGGAGCAGTCGGCCAGTTTGCCGGGCAGGGTGCTGCTCTCCAGGGCGCTCTTGCGCAAGACCAGCTCGCGTGCTTTCTTGGCTGCATTCCGGGCCCGCGACGAGGTTAGACACTTCTCGATAATGCTCTTGGCCTGGCGAGGATGCTCTTCCATAAAGGAAGTGAACCGTTCGGCCACCACCGCCTCGACGATCGTTTTGACCTCGGCGTTCATGAGTTTGACCTTGGTCTGGCTCTCAAACTGCGGGTCTGGGTGCTTAACTGAGACAATGGCGGTTAAGCCTTCGCGGGTATCCTCGCCGGTGAAGTTAGGATCGTTGTCTTTGAGCAGACTGTTCTTGCGGGCGTAGTCGTTGATGGTCCGGGTCAGGGCGCCACGTAGCCCGGTCATGTGCGTACCTCCGTCCGGGGTGTGGATAGTGTTGGCAAAGGCGAAAACGCTTTCAGTGTAGGCATCGGTGTACTGAATAGCGACCTCAACCCCCACATTGTCGATCTCCTTTTCCACGTAAACCGGCTCGTTGAGGGCGATCCGATTGCGATTGAGGTAGCGGACAAAGGAGGTAACGCCCCCCTCGAAGTAAAAATTGTGTTCGCGGGGGGGATCTTCGCGTTCATCGCGGAAGGTAATCTTAATCCCCTTGGTCACAAAAGCCATCTCGCGGAAGCGGACCAACAGCGTGTGCCAACTGTAACCGGGCACATCGGTGAAGATGTCTTGATCAAAACGGAACTGAATTCTCGTGCCGGTCTGATCGTCGCGCTCCGTCGGCGTTTCGGCCACCTGCGTGACCGGCCCTTGCGGAACACCGCGCTTGTATTCCTGACGCCAGATCCCGCCATCGCGCGTGACCTCGGCGATCAGCCACTCGCTCAAGGCATTGACCGCCGACACGCCGACGCCGTGCAGCCCCCCGGAGACTTTGTAGTTGGAGCTATCGAACTTACCGCCGGCGTGGAGCGTGGTCATGACCAGCTCCAGCGAGGAGACCTTCTCGGTGGGGTGCTCGGCGACAGGGATACCGCGCCCGTTGTCCGCCACGGAGACACTTTGATCCTCGTGGATGGTCACAGTGATATGGTCACAAAAGCCGGCCAGGGCTTCGTCAATGGAGTTGTCTACGACTTCGTAGATCAGATGGTGCAACGCTTTGACATCGGTGCCGCCCACGTACATCCCCGGGCGCCGCCGCACAGCCTCAAGCCCTTTGAGCACGGTAATTTTATCGGATGTGTAGTCATTGCGGGCAGATGAAGCCATTAACAAACCTCCGTAAATTGTACAAAACACACAAATGCATCCGGCAATTATACCTCAAAACGGAAAAATACTCAAATCGAGCTTTCACCTGAAAGCGGCGAGATACAATATATTGGGGTGTATCGACGCCACTCTACAAGATATTGTGCAGAATCCCTGATTTAGCCTGGATAACTCGGTAGTCGGGCATAGGGCGTAGGGCGTAGCTACAATAGGCTTTACGCACCCCCGTCCAAAGGTTTATTTCTTCGCCCTCACCTTCGGCAGCGTCGGCAAGGTCAGGCGTGGGCGGGGCTCAAAGTCTGGCAGTTGAGGCGGGTTTGCCTCCAGCAGTTTGAGCACCTCTTTGATAGCCCGGTCGAGTTGGGGGTCCTGGCCCATGGCATAATCCTGGGGTTTAACATCCACCTCGATATCGGGATCGGTCCCGTAGTTCTCAATACCCCAGCCCACATCGTCGAACCAGGTGGAAAACTCGGGCTGGGTCGTGATCGTCCCATCGACCAGGGCGTGTCGGGGCGAGATGCCTACCACGCCGCCCCAAGTCCGCTTGCCGATGAGCGGTCCCAGGCCGGTCAGCTTAAAAACGTGGCTAAAAATATCGCCGTCCGAGCCGGCAAATTCATTGGTCAAAGCGACCATCGGCCCCACTACAGTGTGAGCCGGATACGTGGAGATTTCGCCATAGCGGGGCAGCCGGTAACCGATCCGCTGCCGGGCCAGCTTCTCGATGAGCAGTTGCGAGACGTGCCCGCCGCCGTTAAAACGGACGTCAACCACCAGGCCCTGCCGCTCGGCTTCGGCCAGATAGTAGCGATGGAACTCGGCGTAGCCTTGCGGCCCCATGTTGGGAATGTGGACGTAGCCCACCCGCCCCTCCGTCGCCTCGTGGACCCGGCGGCGATTAGCTTCCACCCACTCCCGGTAGCGGGCCGGGGTCTCGTTAGCGAGAGTGTGGACCAAGACCGTCCGCGGTTTTGGGTCGTCGCCGCCGGCGCCATCCGGGGACAAGACGGTCAACTGCACTTCGATGTTAGCCCGGTTGATCAAGGCCTGAGCCGGAGACAAAGCCCGGCCCAACCGCCGGCCATCGATCGCCAGCAGCAGGTCACCCTCCCGGACATTGACACCCAGCCGATTCAGGGGTGAGTCAGATCTTCGGATCCAGGAGTCGCCCCGGACGACGTGGCTGACTCGATAGGCGTCCCTGGCAGGATCGTACTCGAAATCGGCGCCGAGAGAACCTTGCTGGTAGCGCGGCGTGGCACGGTAATCGCCGCCCAGTTCGTAAGCATGTGAAGTGCCCAGTTCGCCCTGCATTTCCCACAACAGGTCAGAAAATTCGGCCCGGCTGGAGACTCGATCGAGCAGCGGCTGGTAGCGCCGGTAGACCTCCTGCCAATCGACGCTGGACATATCCGCCGTCCAGAAATGATCCCGCTGCAAACGCCAGGCCTCGCGAAACATTTGCAGCCACTCCTCGGGCGGGCTCACCTCGACGGTCAGCCGGTTGAGTCGAACCCAGCCGCTCTTTTTGCTAAAGCCGCCGGCGTTGTTATCGGGCTTTTCCCCCACTTTCAGGACGCGCAAACTTTTGCCGGATTGATAGACCAGGTACTGCCGGCCCCGGCTGAGGTCAAAGCCGTTTAGACTACCGGCCACAAACTCCTTCTTACGCTCGACCAGGTCGTACAATTCCAGAGCGCCCTTCCCCGGTTGCGGACCGCTGTGGCGCCAGCTTTCTCCGCTTAGGCTGCCTTCCAGTGGGAATGAGGTAAAGTAAACCTTGTCCTTGGCCCCCCGAATCTGAGCGTAACGGCCCTCGGCTACGGGAAAAGCCGAGATGCGCTGAGGCAGGCCCTCTACATCGATGTGGACGAGCTTTTCTTCCTTTTTATCTTTGTCCTTGTCTTTGTCCTTGTCTTTGTCCTTGTCTTTATCTTTGTCTTTATCGCTCTTCCCGGCCGGCTCCTGCTTTTCCTCGGTTTCCTTGCTCTCTGAACTGTCCCCACCGTTTTTACCACTCTCGCCGGTACTCAGGTTAGGCGGCAGAATCATAAACGGATTGGGCAGATCGGCCTGCAGGGTGACCAGATAGGGCCGGCTGCCGAGCGGAAAGTTGAGGTCAAAGTAGTGCCGGTCATAGACGGGGTCAAACTCACGGTAGGAGATGAAGTAGAGATAACGTCCTTCCGGATCGAAGCTGGGGCCATAGTCGAGAAAAGTGTTGGGCGGCGTAGCAAAATGGGTCTCTCCGATTTCAACCCGGCACAGCTTGATCGCACTCGTATGGTGCGAGGTCGGGAAGCCGTAGGCAACCCACTTGCCGTCCAGAGACCAGTCGATGCCGCTGAGCCGGCCGTGCTTGCTGCGGTCAAGCACTTTGCTGGTTTTGGCCACCAGATCGACGTAGATCAGCTCCAAGCGGTGGTTCGTTAGCACCAGGGCATCGGCCCGCGGCGAGACCTTTAAGAGGATGGCTCGGCCCAAGTCGAGCCCCTCCAGCCGCTCGATCTTAGGGTCGAGGGCCGGCAGGGAGGCATCGGCGTGGATTTCGAGCATCTCCTCGCCGCTGGCGTCGCTGAGCATGACCAGCCGTTTGCCATCGTTGAGCCAGGCCGGCAGCCGGTAACGCACACCCTGGACTTGGCCGTACTGAAAGGTAGCGCCGTCCCAATTAGCCATCGAAAAGGCCTGACCCCGCACCGTCAAAGCCAGGCTATGGCCGGCCGGATGCAGCCGGTAATATTCCAGGTACTCTTCGGGGTTGACGAATTTGCGGTTCCGCTGCACTCGCGGGCTGTGGTACTCGATCTTGATCGGCTGGATGGCGGTTTCACCGGCCGCCTCTTGGGCCGGATCGAACAGGAACAGATCGGCCCCGACGCGGTAGACGATGCGCCGGCCGTCGGTGTCCGGTTGGCGGACGTAAAAAGGCTCGTGGTGGGTGTGGCGCTGCATCTCCTTGCCGTCCGGGCTGCAAGAGTAGATGTTGCTGATACCCTCGTGATCGGATAAGAAGTAGATGCGCTCGCCCAGCCACATCGGGCTGACCAAGTTACCGTTGAGCTTTTTGAGCAGCAGTTTAAAATTACCCTTGCCCTGGGCATCGATCCAGATATCGCCCATCCGACCGCCCCGGTAGCGTTTCCAGCGAGCATTGTCGGCGGCCCGGCGCCCCAAGACCACCTGGCCGGCCGGGCCAAAGGAGATGGCCTGAGCCGGGCCGTAGGGCAGTCGCTCCAGGTCGCCGCTCTCCGGCTCGATGGTGTAGAGCATGGTCAAACTGAAGAAAGGTTGGCCGGCATCACTGGCGATCACGATCCGGCCGCCGGGTGTCCAGCCCAGCACCATGGTGTAACTGCCCAGGTAGGTCAAACGCCGGGCCGGTCCGCCGGCGGTCGGCATGACGTAGACTTCCGCCCCGCCCTCCTCCCGCCCAATAAAGGCAACCTGCTGGCCGTCCGGCGAAAGGGCCGGGTGGGACGACACGCCCAAATTGGTCGTCAACCGCCGGGCCACGCCGCCGGTCGCCGGCACCAACCACAAATCATCTTCGCAGACAAAGATGACGTCGTTTTGATTTAGAGTCGGGTGTAGATAATAACCGTCTGGCACGAAAAAAACTCCTGAACTATGCGCTTATGAATAAGGTGGTAAGACCATCAGGCAAACCAAAGAAAAATCTCTTGAGGGTAAGGCGTGGGACGTAGTGCGTAGTACGTAGTGCGTAATTCTACTACGCACTACGCACTACGTTCCCGGCGCATCGAAATCCTGGTCTGCTGATCAACTTTTTTGTTTATCCCGCTCCGCTAAAGCCGCTTCCCTTAACTCACGCCGGAGCACCTTGCCGGCCATCGATTTGGGCAGCGTCTCGACGAAGAGCACCTGGCGCGGCTGCTTGTACGGGGCCAGTCGCTCCCGGCAAAAGCTGCGAATCTCGGCGGCGGTGGCCTGGTGCCCGGCGTTGAGGACCACGTAGGCCGTGATCTTCTCGCCGCGCAGGCCATCCGGCAGGCCGATGACGGCGGCTTCCTGAACGTGAGGATGCTGGTAAAGGACCTCTTCCACTTCCCGCGGATAAACGTTGTAGCCCGCGCTTAGAATCAGGTCCTTTTTACGATCCACGATGTAGAAGTAGCCATCTTGATCCATCCGGGCAATATCGCCGGTGCGCAGCCAGCCATCGTGGAAGGTGGCGGCGGTTTCGGCCGGGTTGCGCCAGTAGCCTTGCATGACCTGCGGCCCTTTGATCAGCAGTTCGCCTGCCTCGTCAAGCCCCAAGTCTCGGGCCGGATCATCGACGTCCACAATTTTGGCCTCGGTCCCGAGAATAGGCACGCCGACGCTGCCGGGCTTGCGCGGTCCCTGGAGGGGATTGACGTGCGTCACCGACGAGGCCTCGGTCATGCCGTAAGCCTCGGCGATGCGAGCCCCGGTGCGGGCCTCAAACGTCTCCAGGACATCGACCGGCAAGGGTGAGGCGCCGCTGAACATGGCCTTGATCGAGGACAGATCGATCCGGTCGAAAGAATGATAGTTATTCAAAGCCACAAACAGAGCCGGCACACCGACGAAAAAAGTGGGACGTTCGGCCACAATGGCCTCGACGATGGGCTTGATCTCCGGCTGCGGGATCAGGACCAGCGTCGCCGCCAGGTAGATGGCCAGGTTCATCAGGCCGTTCATGCCGTAAACATGGAAGAAAGGCATAATGGCCAGGGCCACGTCTTCGGCCTCGCCATGCTCGTAGAGCAGAAAACTGCGAATCTGGCACAGGCTGGCGATCAGATGGCGATGGCTCAGCATCGCCCCTTTGGGCAAACCGGTGGTGCCGCCGGTATACTGCAAGCAAGCCAGGTCGTCCGGGCTGAGCTCAACCGCCGGCGGCGACGGATAGCGCCCGGCCAGCAGCTTAGTGAAGTTATGCACCGACCCGCCGTAGGTCACCTCGACCCATTTGCCGCGCCGTTTAAGTTCAAAGGGGGCCAGCGTGCGTTTAAGCCAGGGCATATAATCCTGAATGCCCCCCAGGATGACGTGTTCGAGGGTCAGTTTCTGGCGCACCGCCTCGATTTGCGGCCAAAATAGATTGAGGCTGATGACGACTTTGACCCCGGCATCGCGCCATTGATGCTCAAGTTCGCGCTCGACGTAAAGGGGGTTGGTCATCACGCTGACCGCGCCCAGCGAGAGTGTGGCGTAGTAGGCGATGACCGCCTGGGGGCAATTGGGCAGCATAATCGCCACCCGATCGCCGGACTGCACCCCCAAGGCCGCAAGCGCCGCTGCCAGCCGATCGACTTGCAGCTTGAGCCGGCCGTAGCTCAGCCGGGCGCCCATATAGACGAGCGCGGTCTGCCGCGGGTAGCGCTGAGCCGCGTTGGTCAACAGATTGGGCAGGGTGAGAGCGGGAATGGTTAATTGAGCCGGAACAGCCTCATCGTAAAAAGACAGCCAGGGTTTAGTCATCACGAACTCAACGGTAACGGGATACAGTTTATTATACCGGGATTCGGGCTTTAGTCCCAATGGCTGGCGGTTTGTCGGGTGTATCCTAAATTTAGGTAGACCTGATCAGTTTCGAAAAGGCTATCTTGGGCCGACCGAGGCCAGGGGGTGGACCATCAGGTCCGATCTCGGATGGCGGCCAGGGCGACCTTGACCGGCTCAGAGGCCGCCTCCAGCTCGGCCACGCGCTCAGCCGCTCCGGCCAGGCGGCCAGCTTGGCCCATATTTTCCAATTCTTGGGACAACGTTACCAGAGTCAGCGCCCCAAAATCCCGGCTGCTCGATTTGAGGGTATGGGCCGCCAGCCGGAGCCCGGTCGCGTCCTCGGCTGCCAGGGCCTGGCGCAGTTTAACCAGCAGGGGCGGCATCTCGGTTAGAAAACTATCAATCAACTCAACCAGGGCGGCCTCATCCCCCTCGACCAAATCACGCAGCCGGTCCAGGGCCGCCAGATCCAGCGGAGCTTCGCTAGGGGTTTCGAGGGGAGTGGCGAGAGGAGGGTCAAGGTTGGCGGCCGGATCTTGGCCCGCGGGTATCGCCGCGGGATCTTGGGCCTCGTTCGCTTCTCCTGGCCCCAAGGCCGCGGCTCCCCGGCTTAAAGCGGTCACCAACTCCTCCACGCGAATAGGCTTGCTGATGTAATCGTCCATGCCGGCTGCCAAACAGGCTTCCCGGTCGCCCTGCATGGCGTTAGCCGTCATGGCGATGATGTACGGGCTGGAGGACTCTGACCAGGTGCGCCGGATCTGGCGCGTGGCCTCCAGCCCGTCCATCTCGGGCATTTGCATATCCATCAAAATGACATGGTAAGCTTGCCGCTTGAGGGCGACGATGACCTCCAGGCCGTTAGCTGCCACATCGGCCCGGTAACCCAACCGGCTCAGGATAGTCAAGGCCAACTTCTGGTTGGTGGGATGGTCTTCGGCCAGCAGGAGACGCAGCGGTAGACGCTGGGCCATGTGAGCATCAAAGAGCGACTCTGAGCTGGCTTCCCGGCGGCGGGCCAGCCGGGTGGGTTGGGCACTAAACAAGTCAAGCAAAGTTTCGTGCAGGTGCGCTGCTTTCAGCGGTTTGCTCAGAAAGGCGGCAAAGTGGGCCGCCTGATAGGCGGGGTCTTCGGTCATCTCGCGCCGGGCCGAGCCGGTGAGCATTATCAACGGCAAGGCTGATTTTGGCTGGGGTTGATGATCCCGGCTCTGGTGCGCCTCCGCGGTCCGGTTAGCTTCCCAGCGCCGGATCTCGGTGGCCAGGGTTAGCCCATCCATGCCTGGCATCAGCATATCCAAAATAGCCACGTCAAAGATCTGGCCCTGCCGCAGCCAGGTCAAGGCTTCGTCCGGCGAGGCGGTCTCGCGATAACTCATGCCCCAAGCCGTGACCTGGCGGGCCAGAATCAACCGGGAGGTCTCGTTGTCATCCACAATTAGTAGCCGCCGTCGCTGCAGTTCCGGCTGGGCCTGGGACAAGAAACTGGGAAAAGGCAGGTCGGCCACTTGGGTGAGCAGGGTAAAGTGGAAGGTGGTACCCTGCCCAACTTCGCTCTCAAGCCACATTTGGCCGCCCATTAACTCACTTAGCTTCTGGCTGATGACCAACCCCAACCCCGTGCCCCCGTATCGCCGCGCCGTTGAGGCATCGACCTGACTAAAGGCTTTGAACAGCCGGTCCATCCGCTCGGGGGGGATGCCGATGCCTGTATCTTTGACTGAAAAATGCAATTCGTGAAGTTCAGCAGAGAAGCCACGGGGCAGAGGGGCAGTGGCGTGAGCCTTTAGGTCACCGGCCCGCTCCTTTATTTCTTCCCTGTTCAGGAGACGGCCGGTCACATTGACCACAACCTCGCCTTTTTCCGTAAACTTGAGGGCGTTATTGACCAGGTTGATCAAAATCTGACGCAGGCGGGTGACGTCGCCGACGATGGCTTCAGGCGTGCCCGGCTCGAGCAGATAGCCCAGGTCCAGCCCTTTCTCGGCGGCCTTGGTTGCCAGCAGGTCCAGAGCACTCTCCACGCAGTCGCGGAGGATAAAGGGTTGGTGCTCCAACTCCAGCTTACCCGACTCAACTTTGGAAAAATCGAGAATATCGTTGATGATGGTCAGTAGCGAGTCGGCGCTATGGCGAATGGTTTCGGTAAAGTCGCGCTGCTCGGGGGTCAGTTTCGTGTCCAGGAGCAAGCTGGTCATGCCGATGACGCCGTTCATCGGGGTGCGAATTTCGTGGCTCATGGTAGCCAGAAAAGTGCTTTTGGCCTCATTGGCCTCATCGGCGGCAGCCCGAGCCTCTTCGGCGGCCCGGGTGGCGGCGGCCAACTGAGCCGTTCGCTCCAAAACCTTCTGTTCCAGATCATTTACCAAAGTGCTGAGGCTGGAGGCCATGCTGTTGAAGACTTTGGCCAGCATCGCAAACTCATCTTGGCCAGACACCGGGACCTGCTGCTCCAGGTGCCCCTGGCCCATTAGCAAGGCGGCCCGGCTCAACTGGCTCAGTGGGGTTAAGATTCGCCGGGCTAGATAAAACGTGGGCACGAGGGTCAGGCCTAAGGCCAGCACTATGGTCACCACCAGGGCGGTGGTGATGCGGTTGCTGGTTTCTTGCAGTTGAGTCCGGACCCGAGTCTGGCCTTGTTCAGTTTCTATGGCCACCTGAGCAATAATACGGTTGATGTCGTTGGTCACGTCCCGAAAAATGGTGGTATTGATTTTGATTTGCTCATCCAAAGCGACCAGGGATATGAAAGTGGCGTGGTAACTTTCTATCTGCTCCGATAAGCCGACCGCGGTGGCGCGATTAGCCAGGGTGCTACTGTTAACCAGCGTGGTAAAGCGATTGACCAACAACCGGAGATCATCGATGTACTGCCGGCGACCGGTGTTAAAATAAGCCTGCTCTCCGGCCCGAAATTGTAGAATCAGTTCGCGCAGCTCGGGTTGGGCTAAAGAAACGACCTGACTCTCTACCTCATCCAACTGGCTTTCGAGCTGCTGTTCCAGGCCATTGGCTTGTCCCCGGGTTTGAATCTTGAGCACGGTCGTGGCAAAGGCAACTTCGTAATCACTCAGAAGTGGGCGCAGCCGGGCGATCTCGGTCGTTAATTGGCGCAAGCGGGGATCCTTACTGGTCTGAATCAGGTCGTCCAGTTGATCCAGCTTGGTCCGGGCCGCGGTTAAATGGGCCTGGTTAGCCGTGACATGCTCGGCTACAGCCGATTCATAGCCCACGGCGCGCCAACTGACCAGGAAGTTAGCTTCGCTCTGCCGGGCTAATAAAAACTCTCGTTC
>CALMIS010000230.1 GCA_937864185.1 uncultured Chloroflexota bacterium | reverse complement strand
TCCTCTACAAAGGGACGGCCGTGTTAAAAACCACCCCCCCGCCAATCCCCCCCCGCCTATATCCGGCCGGCTCGGCCGCGCTCAAGGCCGTGCCGGAGCCAATCCGCGAAGTGGACTTGCCGCTGCAAGTGCTGCCGGCGGAGGGCTTTCCCAAGTTAGCCGAGTTTTGGGGGGCGATGGGCAACGGCAGCCGCTGGAAGCCGGCCCTGTATCTGGTGGTCACTCTACCGGTGATCTTGCAGCCGCACACTCTTGGCACCATGGTCATCACTCGCATCACCGAAATTCGTCGCACCGACCGGGTCGAGCCTATTGAAATCTGGATTCAAATTGCCGGCCAGGTACTGGATGCGACCGGCGATTCGCCCAAGCCGGTGGCTAAAGCCTTGGTGCAGCTTGAAACCCTGGCCGGTGAAACCCTTCAGACCAGCCTGGCCGATGACTCCGGTCGCTTTGCCTTTGGCAGACTAGGGCCCCAGGCTTACCGGCTGCGGACGCGAGTGACCGGTCTGGGTGAAATTTTTCAAGAAATTGAGCTGCCCCCTCCAGCGGGCGAGAAAGGAGAGTACGACCTTCGTTTTGAGTAACCGGCTTAGTTCAATTCATCGGCCTCGCGAGAGGAAGACCCTTTCTAAACGCCGAAGCAGCCTTCATCACTGAATAAAGGAGCAAACACAATGCCGCAATATTTATCACCAGGTGTATATGTTGAAGATGTGCCACCCGTAGCCCGCCCGATTGCCGGGGTCGGCACCAGCACGGCCGGCTTTATCGGGGTGGTGCCCAACAATATCACTATGCCTAACCAACCAGGCCAGTTTGAAAAGGACAACGATGGTAATCTAGTAAGAGATGAGAAGGGTAACCCTAAGCCAATTCCTTACAAGGTCGCAGAGGCCGGCATACCCCAACTTATTACCGGCTGGGAGCAGTTTAAGAATCATTTTGGCGATATACAAACCGGCAATAGTGTCCTGGCCCACGCCGTCTACGGTTTTTTCAATAATGGCGGCACGCGTTGTTGGGTCAACCGCGTCGCCGCTGCCGCCGGTCTGACCACCGGCCTGGCTGACGCGTTAAAAGCGTTTGCCCCAATCGATGAGATTGCCATGGTCGTTGTGCCAGGCGCCACCTCTGACGCGCAACACACCGAGATCTTGACCCACTGCTTTAACATGAAAGATCGGGTGGCAATTTTAGACGGGAATAAAGGACCGGCCAGTTTGACCCCGGCAGACATTGCTCCGGTGGGGCGCAGCCAGGCCGGGAGTTACGGCTCAGTCTACTTTCCCTGGATTAAGGTGTTCGATCCGGTCACGGCTGACAAACTTGCCGTACCGCCGTCGGGACATATTGCCGGCATTTATGCCCGCAGCGATAGCACCAGGGGCGTCCACAAAGCGCCGGCCAACGAGGTGGTGATCGGCGCCTTAGATGTGGACCTGCCCCTGAGCAAAGCCGATCAAGACGGTCTGAACCCGGAGGGGATTAACGTCATTCGCTCCTTCAACGGCGCCATCAAGATCTGGGGGGCGCGCACTCGGGCGGACGAGGCCAATTCGGAATTCCGGTACATCAGTACCCGGCGATTTCTCAACTTCGCCCGCGAGTCGATCGAAGAGGGCACGCAGTGGGTCGTGTTCGAGCCCAATTCACCGGCGCTGTGGCAGCGGATCACCCGTAACGTGGGCGATTTCTTGCTCGGCCAGTGGCAAGCCGGGGCCTTGTTCGGCAATTCGCCCAAAGAAGCCTTCTTCGTCAAGTGCGACGCCGATACCAACCCACCCAACGTCAGAGAGTTGGGTCAGGTGGTCACCGAAATCGGGGTGGCCATTGTCAAGCCGGCCGAGTTTGTGATTTTCCGCATTCAGCAAATGACCGGCGGTTGAGCCGGCCTCTAGTCTCAAGGAAAGGTTACCATGGACCCTTACAAAAACTATCGCTATCTGGTGGAAATTGACGGTATTGTCCAAGCCGGCTTCAGCGAGTGTACCGGTTTCGGTTCGAGTGTGGAGGTGGTTGAGTATCGAGAAGGTGGTGATGCCGCCCGCGTGCGTAAGCTGCCGGGTAAAGCCAGCTATGCGGACATCACCCTCAAATGGGGCATCAGCGACTCCCGAGAGCTGTATGACTGGCATCTGACCGCTATCAGCGGTCAGGTCCAGCGCAAGAACGGCTCGATCATCTTGCTGGATGACACCGGCCAGACAGAGAAAGTGCGCTGGAATTTCTTCAATGCCTGGGCCAGCAAATATGAAGGACCAGGGCTCGAGGCCAAAAGCGATGATGTGGCCATCGATACCCTGACGGTCAGTTGTGAACGTCTCGAACGGGCTTAAGCCTTTGAAAGGAACGACCATGTTCCAAACCGAGTATGAATTTACCCTGCCCAAAGGTTACATTGACCAGGAAGGCAACTTGCACCGGCAAGGCGTGATGCGTCTGGCCACGACGGCTGATGAGATCTTGCCGCTCAAAGACCCGCGGGTCAAGAACAATCCCCCTTATCTGGTGGTAATCTTGCTTTCCCGGGTGATCACCCGCCTGGGCACGCTGCCGGTCGTCAATCCCAAGACCATTGAAGAGCTTTTTACCGGAGACTTGAATTACCTGCAAGATTTCTACAACCGGATCAACGGCAACGGCGCTACAACTGAAACCGTCGTCTGTCCTCATTGCCAGCAGGCTTTTGAGCGGGAGCAACAAGCGTCGGGGGAATCGTAAGCTACCCCCCGGACCGGCTCCGCCGGGAGGTAGCCTTTATCGCCCTGCATTTTCACTGGTCTTACGAGGTGATTATGGCTATGGAGCATCAAGAACGACGAGACTGGGTGCGGGAGATTGCCGCAATGCTTAATGGCGCTGCTCGCAGCGCTGCATTTTGACGGTTGGGTAATGAGCAAACAAGAGATTGAGAAACGAATCGGTTTTCGGCAGAGCGTGCGCTCCCTGGCTGAGCGCTGGCCGCAGCCAGGATCGAACCAACCCTGTCTGCGCTTGGCTGAACAAATTCAAAAGAAATACATTACGGCTAGCCGGACGCTTCAGCCCCTGGGCCGCGAGTCTGCCCCCGCACCGGCTCCTCGAGTCGCTTCAGACTCGCCTGACGAGTTGAGGTCGCTCTCCTGGTCAGACGATCCGGCCTCAAGGCCGTCGCCCCAAACCGAGTCAGGGAGGGTCGGCGTTTCCGCGATGACGACGAGGCGCCAGCAGCCTCTCGCTCATTCAGCCGGAGCAGCAGAGCCGCTGGCTTCAGCCCACGCTGCCCAGACTAGCGGAGTTTATCTGCCTCAAGGCCGAGATATCTTTAACCCAACACCCGGTCAGCCACACGGGGAGTATGCCTCATCTGACCACGGTTCGGTTGAGCGGCAAAGCCTACCGGCAAGGTCGACGGCCCGGGCCGCCAGCCGGAACGAACCGTGGCGGCGCGAGATCGAGGAAAAGATTGAGCCAAGCAGCCATCTCGTTCTGAGTTCGCGGGTACAAGACTTCTTGACCAGTTTGCTCCATCTCCGCCTGTCCGCTGTAAAAATCTATGCCAATCCACCCGCCGACGCCCTGACCCGGCAGTTCAAGGCGGACGCGCTGGCCTACGAGGACAAGATTTTGTTCAGGAGCGGCCAGTATGCGCCTGACGACCCGGCCGGATTGGCCTTGCTCGGTCACGAGCTAACGCACGTGGCTCAAGGCGCACCAAACCCCGAGCCGGTTACCGCTGAGCAGTATCGCGCCGAAGAACATCTGGCCTTAAGCAATGAGCAGCGAGTCCTTCGCCAGGTCACGCCGCCGGCGGCAGCCTGGTCACCGGCTCGAACCGCGGCTACGCCGCCGCAAGTTGTCGCCGCGCCCCCACCGGTCGCCCAGACCGTGCCTCTCAAAACTGCCCTGAGTTCACGCGAAACAGCGACACCACCACCGGCTGCGGCTGCGCCGGAAATCCCTCTCTCAGACCGGCAGCTCAGAATGATTAAAGAGGCGGTCTATCGGGACATTATGGCTCGCATCAAAACAGATCTGGAAAGGGGAAGCTAAAGCCGATGGCCCTGGAAAAAGCAACTATTACCAACTTAAACACGCGCGAGGCCATTCCGGTCCTGTTCAACCCGGAGGAGTACTCGCTGGATGTGGGCAATACCTTTGCCGAAATCGGCATTCCCGGGCTCAAGACCCCGCCCATTCAGTACGTGCGCGGTAATCTGCGCCACTTGCGCATGGAGTTGTTCTTTGACACCTATGAGCAACAGGCTGATGTCAGACTCTTGACCGGAAAGATTACGGCGCTCCTTGACCCACAGGCCCAGACTCAGGCGCCGCCCCTCTTGCTCTTTTCCTGGGGAGGGCTCAATTTCAAATGCGTGCTCGAGAGCGCTGAGCAGCGTTTTACGATGTTCCTGGATAGCGGGACGCCGGTCCGAGCCAGACTTACGGTCAGTTTCAAAGAATATCAAGCCGTGGAGATTGAAATTCGACGCGGTTTGTTCATGGGTCCACCGACGGTACGCAACATCGTCGGCGGGGAAACGCTGAGTAGGATTGCCGGAGAAGCGTTAGGTGATCCGGGAGCCTGGCGCGAAATTGCCGAGGCGAACGATATCGACAATCCACGCCTGCTAACACCTGGAGCATCGCTCATTATTCCTTCGAGACGAGCCAAAACCGGCACCTAAAGGGACACTATGCACGCGTATTATGCGCCTGATTTTTTGGTCAAAATTGAAGGACTGACGATGGAGGCTGATGTCAGCAGGGCTGTCGTGAGTTTGCAGTATGACAGCAGCCTCGACACGGCCGATATGTTCACCCTGCGGCTCAACAATGCGGACATGCGCCTGACCGACTCCGCGTTGTTTGATGTGGGGAAAAGCGTAGAAATCCACATGGGCTACGCCGGCAATTTGCAGCCCATGATGCTGGGCAAGATCACGGCGGTTAGCCCTTCCTTTCCCCAAAGCGGGGCGCCGATGCTGACTGTGACCCGCCACGAAAGATCGCCCCCGCCGCGGGGAAAACATCGCCGCCGGACTTTCCTCTATTCCAATGCCAGTTTGATTGCGGCCCAGATTGCGGCCGAGCATTTGCTGATCCCGGTGGTCGATCCCACGTTTATTCCCTTTGAGAGCAAAAGCCAGAACAGCAGCGATATGGCCCTCTTAAAAGAGTTGGCCCGGCGCAATTTCTTTGAGACGTACGTTTACTGGGATAAGCTCTACTTCCGCTTGCCCCGGCCCCAAACCGAGGCGGTGGTCCTGGAATGGGGCCGCAACCTCAGTTCATTCGAGCCGCGTCTGTCATCCTCCGGACAGGTCGGCATGCTAAAAATTCTTGATTACGATCAAGTCTTGGCTCAGACGATTGTGGGGCTTGTGCCGGTCATCGCTACCAACTTTGACCTGGATACGGTGATTGAGCGCCTGGGTCAAGGTTTTCTCGACCAGTTGGTGGGTTTAGGCACAAGGTGCCTGTCGATTGAGGCTGTCAATTCATTTCCCGATGCTTTGGCGTTGGCCAAGGCCATCCTGACCGAAATTCTGGAGGGCCTCTTTGAAGGAAGCGGCACGTGCATCGGTATTCCGGAGTTGCGGGCCGGCAAGCTGGTGGAGATTCAGGGCGTTGGCAAGCGGTTTAGCGGCAGCTATCGACTGCGAAGGGTGACCCACACCATTGACGAGGGTGGCTATCAGACTTCGTTCGAAATTACCCAACGCGGCGGCTCGACGATAACCGGACTATTTAGAAAGGCGTTTGAAGAAAAACCTTCGCCTAACCGCCAGCCCAGTATAAACGGGGCGGTTATCGCGACGGTCATCAATACCACAGATCTGAAGAAGCTGGGGCAGGTTCAGATCAAGTATCCCTGGTTGTGTAGTGAAGTAACGGCCTGGGCCAAGGTGATCCAACCCGATCTTGGCACTTATTTGATGCCCGAGCAAGGTGATGATGTTTACGTTACCTTTGAAAAAGGCGATTTTGACCGGCCGCTGATCGTCGGCACGGTTTGGAATGCTAAGGACAGACCACCCGAGTCGACCCTGCCGGCCCACCAGCGGAAAATCATTCAGAGCCGCAGCGGGCACAGAATTATGCTGGATGATACTGGGGGCAAAGGCGAGATCGTCATCGCCCACACCTCCGGCAGCACGCTCAAGATCCAGTCGGATGGCACGGTGTCTATTGAAGCGAAGGGAAATATTGTATTGGGAACAGACGGCAGTGTTGATATAAAATCAGGGAGTAACGGTGCGGCAAGGATAGAAGACAAAGTCAAATCAACGCCAGCGGAAGACGCAACGTTTTGGAATTGGCTACAAGGATTAATCGAAGTATTTAATACTTGGATGCCCATTCCCAACGATGGTGGGGCAGTACTGGCAACCGCACTCAAAGCATATCTGACGGCAAATCCAACTCCAAAAGAATTAACTGGAAAGATCACTGAGGGTAGCAACAGCGTGACAATTGGAGACTGAAATGACGACAGATTTTTTGGGAAAAGGCCTGGCCTATCCGCTGCAGCTCAATGCACGGGGCGGCCTAAAAGAATCAAAATTTCAACAGAAAGTCAAGGAGTCGATCCGGATAATTTTAGGCACCGAGCCAGGAGAGCGGCTGATGCGCCCCAACTTTGGGTGCTATCTGCACTCCTTAATTTTTGCGCCCAACAACACGGCCACGGCCAATTTGGCCGCCCACTATGTTGAGGATGCTCTAACCACCTGGGAACCCAGGATTATCCTGGAAGACGTCACCGTTCACAATGACCACACTAACGCAAGCTTGGTGATCGATGTGCAGTATCGTCTGAAGGCCACCAACGAGCCGCAGAATCTGGTCTATCCTTTTTATCTTGAACAAGCCTAAAGGAGAAGTCTATGTCCCGAGGCCGTTTAGTTGCCCCAAATTTGGATGATCGGACCTGGCAGGACATCGTCAATGAAGCGCGGGCCCTCATCCCTACCTACGCCCCCGAATGGACGGACCATAACCCCAGCGATCTGGGCATCACCCTGATCGAGCTGTTTGCCTGGTTAGTGGAAGGGATGATTTACCGGCTCAACCGGGTGCCGGAGAAGAATTACATCGCCTTTCTAAACTTACTCGGCATTACCCGCGACCCAGCCACCCCCGCTTCTGGGTGGGTCACCTACAGCTTAGCCCCGACTGCCTCTCCCTTGGAGCTTCCAAAAGGCAGTCAAGTCTCCACCGAGCCAACCGAAACCGAGGAAGCCATCATCTTTGAAACAGATGACGATGTTAAGCTTCTCCCGCTTAATCTAACCACGGCTGTGCTTCTTAACGAATTTCTGGCTCACTACGAAGATATCACCAGCCAGCTCGTTAGGGCTCCGCTAGCGGGGTTGAAATTCGACCTGGAGGCTGGCAGCACGAAAACTATCTTTCTGGGATTTGATGCTCCTACGGATCAAACGATTACTTTGCGCTTTCAGTGTGCTCACCCTTTCGGGTGGAGTAAATCAGCGACGGAACTGCTGTGGGAAATCAACTGGTCCTACTCGACTGCCGAAAAGCCGCCCGCTGAGTGGGAAACCGCCCAACTTGTTGAGGACCGGACCGAACAGCTCCAACAGAATGGTTGGCTCTCCCTTAAGACCGCTGAAGACTGGGGTAAGCAAGCTCCTCAAGCGTGGTCTGAGTCAGCGCCAAAGAATATTGGCCCCCTATTCTGGCTTGCCCTCCAAATTAGGAATATTGGCGAGGAGAAGATCGAGTTCGGCTTTGAACATATTCTCTTCAACAGCGTCCTGGCCACTAATGCCCTCACTATCACCCAACCAGAGTTACTGGGTATAAGCAACGGGCAGCCCTTTCAATTTTTTAAGTTAGTTCATCGTCCCTTGTTTAAGAAGCCCGGCACAGAAAAACCTTATGAACATCTAAAGATTCAAGTGCGGGAGAAGTCAAGCAACGGCGCGTTTGGGCCATGGGAAGAATGGATCCAGTTAGAGGACTTACCCCAGGGTCCCGGCAAACACTTTAGTCTCGAGCCCGTCACCGGGACCATTAGGTTTGGAGACTATCACCCGACCACCTCACCGGATGGTCACGGTTCCATCCCGCCCACCGGCAGCGAGATTCAAGCGGTTACTTATCGTTATGTAAGCGGCGGGGCTCAGGGCAATGTGCCAGCCAACAAGATTAATACTATCCGCACCACTTTTCAAGGCCTGACCGGAGTAACCAATCTCGGGCCGACCACCGGTGGCTCCGATGAGGAGAGTGTGGAAGAGACTAAACGCCGCGCCCCAGAAGTCTTACGCAATCGAGATCGGGCCGTGACCTTGGAGGATTATGAATATTTGGCCCGAGAAGCCACAACAGATGTAAGAAAAGTTCGAGCGCTGGGCCCCAGAGAAGGAGAAAGAGATGGCGGTCTAAATCGAAGTGCCGAATACGTCAACGTCGTCATTATTCCAAATGCACCCCAAGAAATTTCAACCCCGAAACCATCGAAAGAACTACTAGAGGAGGTTAGAAACTATCTAGAATCAAGACGAATACTTACAACGAAAGTGCATGTTACCGAACCCCGCTATTTGCCCATCATTGTGGAAGCTAATATCACCGTTTGGGGGCAGACACTTGAAAGCGGTCTTACGTCCGAGGCGGAAATCGCGGAGGGCCTCCAGAGTAAGCTAACGAATTTCTTGCACCCGCTTTTTGGGGGACGGGAAGGTCAAGGCTGGGGGATTGGGCAAGCCATATTGCTGTCCGACATCCTTGAATTGATTCAATTGGACTCGCACATTGGTTTTGTGACTGAGCTTAAGGTGAGACCTGGGAAGCCCTTATATCCCTACTCTCGGCCAGAACGAGTGTTACAAAGCAGTACATCAAATGTTTGGGTTCAACTCGCCGACTACGAAATTGTCTGCTTGGATAAGGCCCAGCCTCCTAAGTTTAACTTTACGAAAATATAGAAATGAAACCTGACACAACGCAGTTGAGCGACTATCTTCAGTACCTTCCCGAAGTTTTGTGGTCAAGGGAACGTGACCCTACCTTCTTTTTAGGACGTATGTTGCGTGTTTTCGAGAAAATATTGACAGGCATCCCGGATGAGAACCAGATTATACAGACATTACCCTCCGGCCAGAAACGAGTCATCGAGCCGCTTGAGCAAACTATCAACAACCTCCCCAATTTGTTTAATCCTTGGTTGACACCCTCTATTTTTTTAGAGTGGTTAGCCTCGTGGGTGGCACTAGAATTTGGGGAAGAGTGGAGCGAGTTTCAAAAACGAAAACTGACTTCAGAAATCATGCGAGTTTATCAGCAACGGGGTACGAAACGTAGTCTCTACACCTATCTAGGTATTTATGCATCATCTAAGGCGAGGCCGCGCATTGCCATTGACGATGGAGAGGCAATCGTAGCGGGTCGACTGCTAAGTAATGACCTCGTGCAACTACACGGAGTAGCCTACAGTCAGGTTTTCTCGTCAGCGGGGGACAAACAGGATCCTATCCTAGGTGTTTTGCTGCATCCGGTCGCTATTGCTGTTGACCGTCAGAACAACTATATTGTCGTGGATCAGGGGATAGAAAGAAGAGATAACGTTCCTCAAGAGCTTAAAAAGGTAGCCATTTGGAGACTATCCAGTGCCGGAGAAATCGAGTATACAACCGATCCGGTTAACCCGCTTCCCAAACCAGTGTATAGAGGTAATGATATTCATAAACCCACTGCGATAGTGGTGGATGATCAAGGCAAATACATTGTCCTGGACGCCGGTAGAAGTGACGGCGAGCCAGCGATTTATTATTTTGAACCGGATAAGGCCAGACCATCAACAGTCATTAGATTTCCGGGATTAAAACCTATCTATCCTGTTGATATGGCGCTTGATAAAGATGGACGGCTAATCATTTTGGACCGGGGTGTATACCCTCAAGGCGCAAGACCTACTTCGAATGGTTTCCCTATGCTGTGGATCGTGACGGGTGGGGAAATTGTGGCACCGCCTTATGACTTAAGAAACTATGTTGTTGAACCAACAGCTCTAACAATCGACGCTGAAGGGCGATACATTGTGGCTGACGCCCGAGATCAATTCGGCCAAGAACCCGCTCGTTTAGTCAGAATCGAGGGGACGGCTGAGGATGTCAGGTCAACCTCTCTGTTGGACGGTCTCGACCAAAATCCGCTGGTTTTTCCGACAGGCCTCGTTTATGAAAGTCCAAATTCGCTTTTGGTCTGCGATTCGGGTTTGCGATGGGGCTTCAGAGAAATGGAGGAAGGGGGCATTACTGGGGAGAGAAGTAACCGGTCTATGGCCGAACCGGCGGCTATCTACCGGATTGGTCTGTCTGAAACCCCTCCCACCATTCATAAAATTACGCCTGAACAAAAACTAGCGACTCCCACAAAAATGGTTATGGATCGCCAGGGGAGATTAGTGATTACGGATCAAGGGAAGCCCATTCAAGGCGATCCTGAGATCAACTGGCGGGAGCGTCCCCACGAATTTGGGGTCATGGTTCACTTTTCTCAAAAGCGGTCAACCAGTCCGTCGGAACGGGAAAAGTTGCGTCGAGAAATCACAAAAGTCATCCAACAACATAAACCAGGTCACTCATTGTGGCATCTGGAGTCGGAATGATCAGCCAAAGGCATCAGGAGACTAAAACAACTATGAACAACAAAGCGATCAAACGGACACGGTATTTTGAGGAGCGGCAGGACCCAGCTACGCATAAGACAACTATATATCATCCCGGACACACCACTAAGGACCACTACAATGACCTTGAAGAGTTTCATCTACCGTTGAGTTGTGCCCATCACGCTTACCTGCACGGCTGGGGCATTGCAGCCGGCCTAGAAGTAAGTACCATAGCCGGTACCGAGTTTGAAGTTAAACCTGGGGTAGCCATCGATCGGCAAGGTCGATTGATGGTACTGGGAGGAGAAAGCAAAGCCTATTTAGGCGACCTGGTGCAAGACGAAGGTCAAAAGGAAAGCCCAGTTCCGGTTCAGCTTGACCTACAAGTCCTTCCAGACAACTTAAAAGGAAAGAGGCTCTGTCTGACCCTTGAGTATCACGAGACACTCCGATTAAATGAAGGAGCTGGGGGGCGACTAGAGCAGACCCCTCAACTGAGTCTGCATCTAGCGGATGAGTACAGGGATGAAGGACCGGCGGTTGTTTTGGGGGGTGGGGAGGGTGGTGGAAGGGGGGGGGGGAAGGGTGGAACGGAAGGACCTCAACTGA